>DASQMQ010000575.1:0-14309 GCA_035645455.1 Pseudonocardia sp. | reverse complement strand
CATTGGCGGTCGGCCGAATTGTCCGGACCGAAAGAACGCCTGACGCAGAACGACCGGCGGACGACCGGCTGTGAATCGGACACGGCCATCGGTGGCATCCCCGACGGCCGGCGACGGCACCGCACCGGCTTCGCGTCGTCGTCCGGGGCCGCCGCGACTAGCGTCGGACCATGCATGCGATCACGATGCGCGAGCCGGGCGGTCCCGAGGTGCTGGAGTGGGCGGAGGTGCCCGATCCGGTCGCCGGACCGGGTGAGGTCGTCGTCGACGTGGTGGCCAGCGCGGTCAACCGGGCCGATCTGCTGCAGCGCCAGGGCGCCTACCCGCCGCCGCCCGGCGCGTCGGAGATCATCGGACTGGAGTGCTCGGGGCGGATCGCCGAACTCGGCGCGGGCGTCACCGGCTGGTCGGTCGGCGACGAGGTGTGCGCCCTGCTGGCCGGCGGCGGGTACGCCGAGAAGGTCGCGGTGCCGGCCGTGCAGGTGCTGCCGGTGCCGCCGGGGGTGGACCTGGTGTCGGCCGGCGGGCTGCCCGAGGTCGCCTGCACGGTGTGGTCGAACATCGTCGCCGCCGGCCGGCTGGCCGCGGGTGAGACGTTCCTGGTGCAGGGCGGCAGCAGCGGGATCGGCACGCACGCGATCCAGCTGGCCAAGGCGCTGGGCGCGCGGGTGGCGGCCACCGCGGGGTCGCCGGACCGGATGCGGGCCTGCCGCGATCTGGGCGCGGACATCGTCATCGACTACCACGACGACGTTCCCGCCGAGTTGCGCGAGGCCACCGACGGGCACGGCGCCGACGTCATCCTGGACAACATGGGCGCCGAGGGGCTGACCGCCAACCTCGACGCGCTCGCCGCCGACGGTCGGCTGCTGATCATCGGCCTGCAGGGCGGGGCCAAGGCCGAGCTGGACCTCGGCGCGCTGCTGCGCAAGCGGGCCAGCATCACCGCGATGGGCCTGCGCGGGCGGCCGGTCGAGGGCCCGCACAGCAAGGCCGAGGTGGTCGCCGGGGTGCGCGAGCAGGTCTGGCCGATGTTCGCCGACGGGCGGGTGCGCCCGGTCGTGCACGAGCGGGTGCCGCTGGCCGCGGCGTCGCGGGCGCACGCGCTGCTCACCCAGGGTGGCGTGGTCGGCAAGCTGGTGCTGGTCAGGTAGCGGCACGCGGGCCACGCGCCCGATACCGTGGCGTCGAGATCGAGGGCGTCGAGATCGAGCCGAGGTGCGGTGGGCAGGGCCCGCCGGGGAACGCGGAGAGCATGGGACCGGAACAGGGCGAGAACGGCGAGCAGCAGCAGGTGCTGGTGGTCGGACCGGACGGGCGACCGGTGGGCATGGCCCAGATGCCGCAGGCGGACGGGCACGGGGAGGAGGGCGTGGGCGCGATGGTCGAGCAACCGGCCAAGGTGATGCGGATCGGCACGATGATCAAGCAGTTGCTCGAGGAGGTGCGCGCCGCGCCGCTGGACGAGGCCTCCCGGGCCCGGCTGCGCGAGATCCACGAGAACTCGATCAAGGAGCTGGAGGACGGGCTGGCCCCCGAGCTGCGGGCCGAGCTGGAGCGGCTGAGCCTGCCGTTCACCGACGACAACATCCCGTCCGACGCCGAGCTGCGGATCGCCCAGGCCCAGCTGGTCGGCTGGCTGGAGGGCCTGTTCCACGGCATCCAGACCGCGCTGTTCGCCCAGCAGATGGCGGCCAGGGCGCAGCTGGAGCAGATGCGCCGCGGCCTGCCCCCGGGCGCCACGCCGCAGCCGGGTACCGAGGGCCTCACCCGCGGCACCGGCCAGTACCTCTGAGCACCGACCGGGCCGGGCGGGCCGGACCGATCCGCGGTCCGGTCGGCCCGACCCGGACCGCGCGGTCGCGCCGACCGGCCACGCAGCGACACCCGCCACCGCTCACGGGCCCGCCGGTACCCGCAGGTACCCTCGCCCGGTGGCGCAGACGATGACGGCTGGTGACGATCGGGCCGAGGACGCCGCGCCCGACCGTCCGGCGCTGGCCGACGCGCCCGGACCGCGCAGCTGGAGCCGCGCGTTCGGCGACCTGCGCGGCGGCTGGAAGCAGCGGCCGCTGTGGGGCTACCTGGGCTGGCAGGACATCAAGCAGCGCTACCGGCGCTCGGTGCTCGGGCCGCTGTGGATCAGCATCAGCATGGGCGTCATCGCCACCGCGATGGGCATCCTGTACGGCGCGCTGTTCGGCGAACCCATCGGCACCTTCCTGCCCTACGTGGCCACCGGCCTGCTGATCTGGAACTTCGTCAGCGGCTGCATCCTCGAGGGCAGCGAGGTGTTCATCGCCAACGAGGGGCTGATCCGGTTCCTGCCGGCGCCGCTGAGCCTGCACGTGTACCGGCTGGTCTGGCGGCAGACCCTGTTCTTCCTGCACAACCTGGTCATCTGGGCGCTACTGATGATCATTTTCCCGCAGCCGCTGAGCTGGACGCTGCTGCTGGCGATCCCGGCGTTCGCGGTGCTGGTGCTCAACGGCGCCTGGATCGCGGTGCTCTCGGGCATCGTGGCCACCCGGTTCCGGGACATCCCGCCGATCATCGCCAGCCTCACCCAGCTGCTGTTCTTCATGACCCCGATCGTGTGGCAGTACGAGACCCTGCTGCGCAACCCGGCGGTGGCCGAGCGGGCCCGGATCGCCGAGATCAACCCGGTGCTGCACTTCGTGGAGATCATCCGTCAGCCGCTGCTGGGCCGGGACATCGTCTGGCACCACTGGATCGTGGTCGGGGCGATCACCGTGGTGGGTTGCGTCGCGGCGCTGGTCTGCCTGCGCAATTACCGCTCCCGCGTGGCGTACTGGGTCTAGAGGAGCGTCATGGTCAGCATCGACATCGACGGCGCGGCCGTCGACTTCCCCGTGTTCGACGCCAAGACCCGCTCGCTGAAGAAGGCGGTGCTGGGCCGGGCCGGCGGCGCCATCGGCACCGGGTCCAAGGTGCCGATCATCGAGGCGCTCCGGGACATCACCGTCTCGCTGCGCCAGGGCGAGCGGGTGGCGCTGGTCGGCCACAACGGCGCCGGCAAGTCCACCCTGCTGCGGCTGATGTCGGGCATCTACGAGCCCACCCGCGGCCGCGCTCAGGTGGTCGGCAAGGTGGCCCCGGTGTTCGACCTCGCGGTCGGCATGGACCCGGAGATCTCCGGGCTGGAGAACATCCTGATCCGCGGGCTGTTCCTGGGCATGACCCGCAAGCAGATGGAAGCCAAGGTCGACGACATCGCCGCGTTCACCGAGCTCGGCGACTACCTGGCGATGCCGCTGCGCACCTACTCCACCGGCATGCGGGTGCGGCTCGCGCTGGGCGTGGTGACCAGCATCGACCCGGAGATCCTGCTGCTCGACGAGGGCATCGGCGCGGTCGACGCGGAGTTCCTGGCCAAGGCCCGCGCGCGGCTGCACGAACTGGTCGACCGGTCCGGGATCCTGGTCTTCGCCTCGCACTCCGACGAGTTCCTGGCCGACCTGTGCGACACCGCGATCTGGATGGACCGCGGCACCATCCGCGAGCACGGGCCGCTGCGCGAGGTACTGATGCACTACAAGGGACGTGACGTGCTGGCCGAGATCGACGCCCGGTGACCACCCAGGCGCTGCCCCCCGGATCCGTGGTCACGGTCGTCGTCACCCGGTACCGGGCCGACCCGCTGGTCGACGCGCTGGCTTCGCTGGCCAAGCAGACCCACCCGATCGCGCACCTGATCGTCGTCGACAACGGTCCGGACCGGCCGGCCCGCGAGGTCGTCGAGTCCTGCGGGCTGCCGGCCACCTGGCTGCCGTCGTGGAACAACCTGGGCGGAGCCGGCGGGTTCGCCCTGGGGATGCTGCACGCCCTGGCCATGGGCGCGGACTGGATCTGGCTCGGCGACGACGACGGCCGGGCCGCCGACGAGACCGTGCTGGCCACCCTGCTCGACGTGGCCGAGCGGCGCGGGCTGGCCGCGGTGTCGCCGGTGGTGGCCGACAAGGACGAGCCCGACCGGCTGGCCTTCCCCGTCCGCCGCGGGCTGACCTGGCACCGGTCCCGGGCCGCGCTGGCCGCCGACGTCGAGCACGGCGCGGATTCCGAACTGCTGCCCGACATCGCCGCGCTGTTCAACGGCGCGCTGTTCCGGGCCGCCACCATCGACGTGGTGGGCGTACCGGACCTGCGGCTGTTCGTCCGCGGCGACGAGGTGGAGATGCACCGCAGGCTGGTCCGCTCCGGGCTGGCGTTCGGCACCGCCCTGGGCGCGGCCTACCTGCACCCGACCGGCATCGAGGACGACAAGCCGATGCTGCGCGGCCGGCTGCACGCCCGTGACCCCGACGACCCGGTCAAGCGCTACTACACCTACCGCAACCGCGGCTACCTGGTCTCGCAGCCGGGCATGCGCAAGGTCGGCCTGCTGGAGTACCCGCGGTTCGCCTGGTACTTCCTGATCACCAAGCGCAGCCCGCGGCAGTTCGCCCAGTGGCTGCGGCTGCTGCGCCAGGGCAAGGCCGAGCGCTTCACCCGCGCCTGACCCCCGTCGAGGACCACGTCACGGGATCGGCTCCGGCGAAGTCGATCCCGTGACGTCGTTCTCGGCGGTGCTGGTCAGCCGGTGAAGCCGTTCTCCTGGAGCCACTGCCCGGCGACCTCGTCGGGCAGCTCGCCGCCGATGTCGACGCGCTCGTTGAGGGTGCGCATGGCGTCGGAGGTCAGCTTGGCCGCGATCGGGTTGAACACGTCGGCCAGCCCCGGGTTGGCGTCCAGCACCTCCTGGCGCACGGTCATCGCCACGTTGTAGTCGACGAAGGCGCTCTTGTCGTCCTCCAGCACCACCAGGTCGTTGGCCGAGACCGCGCCGTCGGTCACGGTGACCTCGCCGACCGTGCACGCCTCGGCCTTCGACGTCTCCGGCGGGATCAGCGACAGCTCCAGCTCGGCGACGCCGTCGCCGGGCAGCTCGAAGCCGTAGGTCCGGGCCACCCCGGGCAGGCCGTCGTCGCGGGTGAGGAACTCCGCGGCGGCGCACATCCTGGCCTGCGCCGGGTTGGTGTTGACCAGGTTCGCGTAGTCCGAGAGCGTCGCGACGCCGAGCTCCTCACCCTTGGCCCGGCTGATCGCGATGGCGTAGGCGTTGTTCAGCGGCGCCGGGTCGAGCCAGGCGATGCCGTTGGCCGCGTCGGCCTGCTTGACCTGGTCGTAGAGCTCCTTCTCGTCCCGCGGCGCCTCGGTCACCTCGCGCTGCAGGTGGGTGGACCAGCCGGTGCCGGTGTACTCCCAGTACATGTCCAGCTCGCCGGCGGTGAGCGCGGTGCGCACGTTGGTGCTGCCGGTGATCGTGGCCAGCGTCTGCACGTCGGCCCCGGCCTCCTCCAGGGCCTGCACCGCGATCTCGCCCAGGATGATCTGCTCGGTGAACTCCTTGGACCCGACGGT
Source organism: Pseudonocardia sp. (assembly GCA_035645455.1). Classification (GTDB taxonomy): domain Bacteria; phylum Actinomycetota; class Actinomycetes; order Mycobacteriales; family Pseudonocardiaceae; genus Pseudonocardia. Next base: position 8,888 of record DASQMQ010000575.1, on the reverse strand, counting down.
GAAGCTCGCCCCGCCCAGGTCCACCGCGGCCAACGACCCGCCACCGCCGCCGACCGCCTCGCCGCCCCCGCCACCACCGCAGGCGGTGATCGCGAGCGCGGCCGCGGCCAGGACCGCGGCCAGCCGGCCCGTTCGGGTTCTCGCACGGCGCATGGAACTCCCTCTCCGTCGGTCCTGCACGTCGGTCGGTCCTACCGGTCCGGCCGGTCCTACAGCCCGCGCGGCCGGAGCACCTCTTCAGCCACCCGTCCGAGGTAGTCGATGAGCAGGGCCAGCACCGCGGTGAGCACGCTGCCGACGATCGTCACCAGCTGCCGGTTCTGCACCAGGCCGGTGATGATGATGCCGCCGAAGCCGCCCGCATTGACCAGCGCGGCCAGCGTCGCGGTGCCCACGTTGATCACCAAGGCGGTGCGCAGCCCGGTGAGGATGACCGGCACGGCCAGCGGCAGCTCGATCCGGCGCAGCACGCCGAGCCTGCTCATCCCCATCCCCCGGCCGGCCTCGATCACCGCCTCGTCGACCTGCCGGAGGCCGATCATGGTGTTGCGCAGCACCGGCAGCGCCGAGTAGGCGACCAGCGCCACCACCGCCGGCCAGAAGCCGATCCCCCACACGATCGCCAGCAGCACCAGCACGCCGATCGACGGGATGGCCTGGCCGATGTTGAACACCGCGACCGCCGGCCCGGTGATCCGCCGGGCGAACGGCCTGGTCAGCACGATGCCCACGGGCACCGCGATCAGCAGCACGAACAGCGTGGAGACCAGGGTCAGGGTGACGTGCTCGCCGGCCGCCTGGAGGATGAACGACAGGTTGACCCGGCGCTCCTCGATGCTGTCCAGGGGCCGGGCGGCGACGTAGGCCCACAGCGCGAGCAGCACCGCGGCCAGCACCGCCGGCGTCACCAGCCAGCCGCGCAGCGACCGCCGCTGCGGCAGGCCGAGGTCGAGCTGCTCGACCGCGACGGTCACGGCACGGTCCGGCTCGCGTCGGGAGTCCCGTCGGGTGTCGCGTCGGGAACGGCCTCGACCGGGTCGGGTCCGGCGCCCGGGTCGGCGTCCACGCCCTGGCGCAGGCGGGTCCGCTCCGCGCTCTGCATGCCCCGGATCGCCTGGTTGATCGTGTCGATCTCGACGACGCCGGTGTAGCGGCCGGCGTCGTCGACCACGACCGCGGTGCTGTAGCGGGCGGTGAGCATCTCGTTCAGGGTGTCGCTGAGGGTGGCCCCGGAGCGCACGGTGGCCAGCGGCAACCCCATCGTGGCCAGCCCGTCCCCGGCGCTGCGCCGCAGGTGGTGGGCGGTGATCCAGCTGCGCGGCACGCCGTGCTCGTCCAGCACCAGCAGGCTGCCCCTGTCGCTCTCGGCCAGGGTGCGCCGGGCCTGCGCCGGGTCGGTGCCGTCGGTGACGGTGGGCCAGCTGCCCAGCTCGATGTCCCGGACCCGGCTCAGGCTCAGCCGCTTGAGCGAGGCGCCGCGGCCGATGAAGTCGGCCACGAACTCGTCGGCCGGATCGACCAGGATCCGCTCCGGGGTGTCGTACTGGGCGATGTGCGAGCCCTCGCGCAGGATCGCGATCCGGTCGCCCATCTTGATCGCCTCGTCGATGTCGTGGGTGACGAACACGATGGTCTTCTTGATCTCGGCCTGCAGCCGGAGGAACTCGTTCTGCAGCCGGTCGCGGGTGATCGGGTCGATGGCACCGAACGGCTCGTCCATCAGCATGACGTCCGGGTCGGCGCTCATCGCCCTGGCCACCCCGATCCGCTGGCGCTGCCCGCCGGAGAGCTGCTTGGGGTACCGGTCGCGGTACTCGTCGGGGTCCATCCCGACGGTCCGGATGAGCTCGTCCACCCGTTCGGTGATCCGGGCCCGGTCCCAGCCCAGCAGCTTGGGCACGGTGGCGATGTTCTGCGCGATGGTCTGGTGCGGGAACAGCCCGATCTGCTGGATGACGTAGCCGATGCGGCGGCGCAGCCGGTCCGGGTCGACCCGGGTGACGTCCTCGTCGTCGAGGAAGATCCGTCCGGAGGTCGGCTCGATCAGCCGGTTGATCAGCTTCATGGTCGTCGTCTTGCCGCAGCCGGACGGCCCCACGAAGATCACGATCTCGCCCTCGGGGATCTCCAGGGACAGCGCGTCCACCGCGGCCTTGGCCTGACCGGGGAACCGCTTGGTCAGCTCGTCGAGCCGGATCTTGCTCCGGGACCCGTCGGTCATCTGAGCCCCCGTGACGTCGTGACCCGGTTGAGCAGGACGAAGAAGAGATCGAACAGGATCGCCAGTACGACCACCCCGAGCGTGCCGCCGAGCACCAGGTTCACCGCGCTCGGACTGCTGAGCCGGGACAGCCCGGCGAAGATGTCGTTGCCGAGCCCGGGACCGCGGATGTAGGCGCCGATCGCCACGATGCCCAGTGCGATCAGCGTGGAGACCCGCATGCCGGTCAGGATCACCGGCCAGGCCAGCGGCAGCTCGATCCGGAACAGCCGCTGCAGCCGGCTCAACCCCATGCCCTGCGCCGACTCCACCACCGCCGGGTCCACCCCGCGCAGCCCGACGATCGTGTTCGCCACGATCGGCAGCAGCGAGTACAGCACCAGCGCCACCACCACCGGTGTGGTGCCCAGCCCGAGCCAGCTGATGAACAGCCCGAACAGGGCCAGCGACGGGATGGTGAGGAACACCGAGCAGCCGGCCAGCACCAGCTGGCGCCACCGCGGCCGGTCGTAGGTGGCCAGCCCCAGCCCCACCCCGATCACCGTGGCGATGGCCACGGCCAGGGCGGTGACCAGCGCGTGTTCGATCCCCAGCTCCAGCAGGTTGTCCCAGCGGGAGCCCAGGTACTCGAGGAAGTCCACGCGCGACCGACTCCCCCCTGATCGACTGTGACGTGCTGGGAGCGTGGCACGGCCCGGTTGCGCACGGCAACCGGAGCCGCCGGTGGGTGACCGAACGTTGCGCGGCCGTGATGGACCGGGTCAGGTCCGGAAGACGACCGTGCGCAGCATCACGAAGTTGACCGCGGTGGCGGTGGCCTGGGCGATCACCCAGGCCAGGCTGACCCGCAGCGGGAGGTCCGGCAGCACCGCGAGCATCAGCGCGTTCATCCCGATGTTCAGCGCGAACGTGGTGCCGTAGAGCAGCACGAAGCCGGCGAACCGGCTGCGGCCCCCGTCGCTCGCGGCGAAGGTGAACCGCCGGTTGAGCAGGTACGCGGTGGTGGTGCCGAGGATGAAGCTGATCGCCTTGGCCGCGTGCACCCAGGTCCCGCCGCCGAGCAGCAGGTGGTAGACGCCGAAGTCGACGAGCGCGGACAGCGCGCCGATCGCGACGAACCGGGTCAGCTGGGCCACCAGGCCGAGCCGGTCCGGGGCGGGGCTGGTCGCGGTCACCGGCCCAGGGTATCGACCACCCGGACGCGGCCGGGCGGGCCCCGCCGGCGGTGGCCGACCGCGGTCGGCGGCGGCACGATCACCGGGTGACCTTCCCCCACCGGCCCACCGACCCGGCCCGACCGGTCGGGGTGCGTGCCCTCGCCGACGACTACGTCCGCCGCCTCGCCGACCTCGACACCCGGGTGGCGACCACCCTGGGCACCCACCCCGGCGACGACCGCGTGCCCGACCTGTCGCCGGACGGCCGGGCGGCCGCCGACGAGCTGGCCCGCGACGTGCTCGACCGGCTGCCGGGGGCCGTCGTGGTCGACGACGACGACCGGCGCTGCGCGCGGCTGCTGCGCGAGCGGTTGACCGCCGAACTCGCGGTCGGCGAGGCGCAGGAGCACCTGCGCACGATGCGCAACATCTTCAGCCCGCACCAGGAGGTGCGGCAGCTGTTCGAGCTGATGCCGACGCGGACCGCGGACGACTGGGCCGTCGTCGCCCGCCGGCTGGCCCGGGTCCCGCATGCCTACGCCGGGTACGCCGCGTCGCTGGCGGAGGGGTCGCGGCGCGGGCTGCACAGCGCGCCCCGCCAGGTCGAGACCGTCGTCGGCCAGCTCGACGAGTGGATGGCCGGCGCGTGGTTCCCCAGCTTCGCCAACGGCGCCCCCGACGACCTGCCGACCTCGGTCCGCGCCGAGCTCGACGCCGGGGCGCTGGCCGCGCAGGGCGCCGTGGGCGAGCTGCGCGAGTTCCTGGCGACCCGGTACCTGCCGGCCGCCCGGGGCACCCCGGACGCCGTCGGCCCGGAGCGCTACCGGCTCGGCGCCCGGCTGAGCACCGGCGCCGACCTGGACCTGACCGAGGCCTACGCCTGGGGCTGGGACGAGTTCCGCCGCCTGGACGACGAGCTGCACCGCGAGGCCGGCACCGTCCTCCCGGGCGCGGCGCCGGTGGCGGCCATGCGTCACCTCGACGAGAACGGGCTGGCCGTGGAGGGCGTCGAGGAGGTGCGCGGCTGGCTGCAGGACCTGATGGACACCGCCATGTCCGACCTCGACGGCCGGCACTTCGACCTGGCCGAGCCGGTGCGCACGGTGCAGGCGATGATCGCGCCGGCGGGCAGCGCGGCGGCGCCGTACTACACCCGCCCGTCGCTGGGGTTCACCCGCCCGGGCCGGACCTGGCTGCCCACCATGGGCGAGACCCGGTTCCCGATCTGGGGGCTGGTCAGCACCTGGTACCACGAGGGCGTCCCGGGCCACCACCTGCAGTTCGCGCAGTGGACCCAGCTGGCCGACCGGCTCTCGACCTACCAGGTCACGCTGGGCGCCCTGTTCGGCAACGTCGAGGGTTGGGCGCTCTACGCCGAGCGGCTGATGGACGAGCTGGGCTACCTGACCCTGCCCGGCGCCCGGCTCGGCTACCTCGACGCCCAGCAGATGCGGGCGGTCCGGGTGGTCATCGACATCGGGATGCACCTGGAGCTGCGGGTGCCCGCCGACTCGGCGGTGCACCCCGGCGAGCGGTGGACCCCGGCGGTGGCGCGGGAGTTCTTCGGGGCGCACTGCGGCCGGCCGTCGGCGTTCCTGGACAGCGAGATCGTCCGGTACCTGGGATGGCCGGGCCAGGCGATCAGTTACAAGCTCGGCGAGCGGGCCTGGCTGGCCGGGCGGGAGGCGGCCCGGGCGGCCCGCGGCCCGGACTTCGACCTCAAGGCCTGGCACGCCGCCGCGCTCTCGCAGGGCAGCCTCGGCCTCGACGACCTCACCGACGAACTCTCCCGCCTCTGACGGTCGGGCGCGGAGAACAGTGCTCCAGCACAGTTCTCACGCACGACCCCAGCGGTAGCGGCGGCGGACGACGACCGAGCCCATCGAGGCGTGGCCGGTCACCACGAAGTGCGGGACGCCCGGGCGCGGCTTGGACGGCACCTTGCACTTGACCGAGCCCATGGTCGCTACCACGCCGTCGACGTTGGCCGTGGCCTCGTCCGGCACGATGATCTTCGCGGAGCCGGCGCCCAGCTCCAGGTCGATCTCCACCACCGGGTGCGGGTTGTCGGCCTCGGTGAAGTCCAGCACCGCCGAGGCCATCCCGGTGTGCACCTGCAGCCGGGCCGGCACGGACCACTCGCCGCTGCGCTTGAGCGTCGACATGCCGGCGCGCAGCACCACCGGCTCCCCCGACGGCACCGCGACCGGCTCCTGCGCGGCCGGCTGCCCGCCGGGCAGGTCGGCCAGCGGCGGGCGGAGGTCGCCCTCGTACCGGGCGGCGTAGACGGTCGACAGCCGCTCCTCCAGCTCGGTGACGGTGATCCGGCCCTCGGCGAGGGCCTCGTGCAGCCGGGTGGCGGCGCGCTCGCGGTCGGCGTCGGAGAGCCGGATGCCCGGTGGGTGGGCGGGGTCCGGCGGCGGGACGGTCACCCGGCCGACAATAGTGCCGTCCCGCCCGCCGGTTCCCCGACCATCCGGTTGATCCCGCACGGTCGATCAGCCCTCCACCTGCACCCCCATCGAGCGCGCGGTGCCGGCGACGATGCGCATCGCGGTCGCCACGTCGTCGGTGTTCAGGTCCGGCAACTTGCGCTCGGCCACCGACCGCAGCGCGGCCCGGGTCAGGGTGCCGGCCGGCTGGTGGCCCGGACGGGCCGAGCCCGCGGAACCGAGGGCCCGGCGGATCAGGAACGAGGTCGGCGGGGTGCGCAGGACCAGCGTGAACGACCGGTCGTCGAACACGGTGATCTGCGCGGGCACCACGTCCCCGCGCTGCCCGGCGCTGGCCTCGTCGTAGCGGCGCTTGACCTCGATCAGGTTCACGCCGGTCTGACCGAGCATCTTGCCCAGCTCGGGAACGGCCGCCGCACCGGCCGTGAGCTGCAGTGTCACCCGGTGCACGGGTCGCTTGATCGCCATGACCGGAGCGTCGGGCCGGCACCGGGTGGAGGGTCCAGCGCGTTTCGGCCCGGAGTAGCCTTGGTCCGATGCCAGCTACGACGAGCCTGCGCGGCTGGGGCCGCACCGCCCCGACCGTCGCCCGGGTGCTCGTGCCCCGCACCGTGGACGAGGTGGCCAGCGCGGTGACCGCGGCCGGCCCGCGCGGGATCATCTCCCGCGGCCTGGGCCGCTCCTACGGCGATCCCGCGCAGAACGCCGGCGGGGTGGTGCTGGACATGACCGGCCTGGCCCGGGTGCACTCGATCGACGCGGACAGCGGCGTCGCCGTGGTCGACGCCGGGGTCAGCCTGGACACCCTGATGCGGGCCGCGCTGCCGTTCGGGCTGTGGGTGCCGGTGCTGCCGGGCACCCGCCAGGTCACCGTCGGCGGCGCGATCGGCGCCGACGTGCACGGCAAGAACCACCACACCAAGGGCAGCTTCGGCAACCACGTGCTGGCCATGGACGTGGTGCTGGCCGACGGGACGATCCGCGGGCTGACCCCGGACGGCCCGGACGCCGACCTGTTCTGGGCCACCGTCGGCGGCATGGGGCTGACCGGCGTGATCGTCCGGGCCACCGTGCAGCTGCACCGCACCGAGTCGGCGTACTTCGTGGTCGACACCGACCGCACCGCCGACCTCGACGAGCTGATGGCGCTGCTCACCGACGGCTCCGACGACACCTACGGCTACTCCGCGGCGTGGTTCGACACCACGACCACCGGGGCCGCGCTGGGCCGTGCGGTGCTCACCCGGGGTTCGCTGGCCACCGTCGACCAGCTGCCGGCCAAGCTGCGCGCGAAGCCGCTCAAGTTCGACGCCCCGCAACTGCTGACCGTCCCGGACGTGTTCCCGAACGGCCTGGCCAACCGCTACACGCTGCGCGCGTTCAGCGAGCTCTGGTACCGCAAGGCACCGAAGCGCCAGCGCGGTGCGGTGCAGAACATCTCGACCTTCTACCAGGTGCTCGACCTGTTCGGCGACTGGAACCGGCTCTACGGCTCGCGCGGTTTCCTGCAGTACCAGTTCGTGGTGCCGTTCGGCGAGGAGCCGACGTTCCGCCGGGTCGTGGAGAAGATCGCGCACTCGCCGTACTGCTCGGGGCTGAACGTGCTCAAGCGGTTCGGCGAGGGCAACCCGGCGCCGCTGTCGTTCCCGGTGCCCGGCTGGACGATCACCGTGGACTTCCCGGTCGCCCGCGGGCTGGACCGGTTCTGCACCGAGCTGGACGAGCTGGTGCTCGGCGCCGGTGGCCGGCTCTACCTGGCCAAGGAGTCCCGGGCCACGGCCGCCACGTTCCGCCGCGGCTACCCCCGGTTCGACGAGTGGCGCAAGATCCGCGACGCGGCCGACCCGGCCCGGGTGTTCAGCTCGGACATGGCGCGCCGGCTCGACCTCTCCTGACCGATCCCCGTCCCGAGTCCCACGAGCGGAGCACCCCCACATGATCGACGCCCTCGGCAACCCGCACAGCGTGCTGCTGGTCGGCGGCACCTCGGAGATCGGGCTGGCCGTCGTCGAGGCGTTCGCCGCCGACCGCCCGCTGCGCGTGGTGCTGGCCGCCCGACCGTCCGACCGCCTCGACGCCGCCCGCACCCGGCTGGAGGAGCGCGGCTGCGCGGTGGAGACCGTCGAGTTCGACGCGATGGCCCACGAGTCGCACGGCGAGGTGATCCGCAAGGCCTGGGCCGGCGGCGACATCGACGTGGCGGTCGTGGCGTTCGGGCTGCTCGGCGACAACGAGACCGCCTGGACCGACCCGACCGCCGCGCTGCAGCTCACCCAGGTCAACTACACCGCCGCGGTGTCGGTGGGGGTGGCGCTGGCCGAGCGGATGAAGGAGCAGGGCTACGGCTCGATCGTGGCGCTGTCCTCGGTGGCCGGCGAGCGGATCCGCCGGGTCAACTTCGTCTACGGCTCCACCAAGGCCGGGATGGACGCCTTCTACTCCGGGCTGACCGAGGCGCTGCGCCCGCACGGGGTGCACGTCACCGTCGTCCGGCCGGGGTTCGTGCACACCCGGATGACCGAGGGCCGCGACCCGGCCCCGCTGTCGACGACCCCGGACGCCGTCGCGCAGATCGTGGTGGACGCGGTGCGCAACCGCAGGGAGCTGGTGTGGGCACCGGCCCCGATGCGCTTCCTGATGAGCGTCCTGCGCCACATCCCCCGCCCGATCTTCCGCCGCCTCCCCATCTGACCCCCTCCCCTCCCCTCCCCCTCCCCCCTCCCCCCGACCCCGGTTCAGGAAGGCCACCTTCAGGTCCGGAGAGGGCAGGAAGGTGGCCTTCCTGAACGGCGGGGGTTCAGGAAGGTGGCCTTCCTGAACCGGGGGACGGGGGTGGCGGCAGTCAGGTGAGGGTGTGCAGGCGGGCGGAGCGGCGGTCGCGGTCCGGGGGGCGGGTGCTGGCCGTGGGGCGCTGGTTCTGGGCGGCGATGAGCATGCTGACCAGGGTCGAGCGCCGGCCGCTGGACAGCGCGTGCCGCGGCCCGGACGGGAACGGGTCGGCCGGCTCCCGCAGGACCCGGCCACCGCCGCCCCCACCGCCGCCCCCCGACGGCAGCA
>DASQMQ010000574.1:0-7612 GCA_035645455.1 Pseudonocardia sp. | reverse complement strand
CGGCGCCGTGCGCGAGCGGCGCACCGGGGAGAAGGCCGTGCGGACCGTGCGGACCCCGGAGGGCCCCGTCGAGCAGCCGGTGCCCGCGGCCGAGCGCACCGCCGCGGTCCTGGGCGACGCCGACGCGGCCGAGCTGGCCGGGTTGGGGCGGCGGATCGCGGCCGAGTACGGCCGCCCGATGGACGTCGAGTGGACCCGGGCGGGGGGTGCGTTCGCGATCGTGCAGGCCCGCCCGGTGACCGGGTTGCGCGACCCGTGGAACGACAGCCTCGCCGTCGACCACCTGTGGACCAACACCAACCTCGGGGAGGCCTTCCCCGACGTGCTCACCCCGGCGACCTGGTCGGTGGCGCAGCTGTTCATGAGCCGGGCGATGCCGACCCTGTCGCTGGACGGCCACCGCGGCTACGGCCGCATCGGCGGCCGGTTCTACCTGGACCTCAGCGTGGCCGCGGCGCTGTCGCGGGTGGTCGGGGTGTCCGAGCCGCGGTTCCGGCGGCTGATCGAGAACACCTTCGGCCGGCTGCCCGACGGGGTGTCGATCCCGCCGGTGGCGCTGTCCCGGCTGCGGATGCTGCGGCTGATGGCGCCGCTGATCGTCCGGTTCCTGGGCCGGGTCGCGGCGAACCTGAAGCGGCTGCCCGGGTTCGTCGCGGAGAACCCGGCCCGGTGCGCGGAGCTGCGGGCCCGGGTCGAGGCCGTCGACGACCCGGCGGTGCTGGCCGCGCTGTGGGACGACGAGGTGCGCCCGCTGGTGGAGCTGGGCGCGGACATGCTGGGGGCGGCCGGGCGAGCCGACCCGGTCGCGCTGCTGACTGCGCAGAAGCGACTGCGCAAGCTGGTCGGCGACGCCGACGCCGCCGCGCTGACCTCGGGCCTGACCGTGGACGGCGACGTGCTGGCCAGCCTGGGCCCGGTGGTCGGACTGGCCCGGCTGGAACGCGGCGAGATCGACGCCGCCGCCTACGCCGAGCGGTACGGCCACCGCAGCCCGCACGAGTTCGAGGTGTCGCTGCCCCGGCCGGTGGAGCGGCCGGGCTGGATCGACGAACAGGTCGCGGCGATGCGCGCGGCCGGCACCGACCCGCTGGCGATGCTGGAGCGGGTGGAGGCGGCCAACCGGGCGGCGTGGGACCGGCTGGTCGCCGCGCACCCGCGGCGCGTTCGCTCGGCGCGCCGGCGGTTGGACCGCTGGGCCCGCGTCGAGCGCGGCCGGGAGCAGGCCCGCACCGAGTCGGTCCGGACGTTCACCGTGGTCCGGGCGCTGTTCCTGCGGGCGGGCGAGCTGACCGGGCTCGCCGACGAGGTGTTCACGCTGACCGTCGAGGAGCTGGTCGACGTGCTGCGCGGCGGCCCGCCCCCGGACACCGCCGAGCGCCGCGCGGCCTTCGAGCGCTACGCCGCGCTGCCGCCGTACCCGATGCTGATCCGCGGCCGGTTCGACCCGTTCGCCTGGGCCGCCGACCCGGACCGGCGCGGCGACCTGTTCGACGAGGGCGCCGCCCCGGCCCCGGCCGACGCCACGATCAGCGGCTTCCCCGGCGCGTCCGGGGTGGTCGAGGGGACGGTGCGGGTGCTGCGGTCGGTCGACGACGGCGCCGAGCTGCGCGGCGGCGAGGTGCTGGTGACCACGGTGACGAACGTGGGTTGGACGCCGCTGTTCCCGCGGGCGGCGGCCGTCGTCACCGACGTGGGGGCGCCGCTGTCGCACGCCGCGATCGTCGCCCGCGAGCTCGGCATCCCGGCCGTCGTCGGCTGCGGCAACGCCACCACCGTCCTGCGCACCGGCGACCGGGTCCGCGTCGACGGCACCCGCGGCACCGTCACCCGCACCTGACCCGTCGAGAACGACGTTGTGGTGATCATCCAGCATTTTCGATCACGACAACGTCGTTCTCGACGGGGTGAGGAGGCGGTGGGTGAGGAGTTCGAGGGGGCCGCGGGTGAAGTGGCGCAGCCAGCGGGACGCGGACGCCACCAGCAGCAGGCTGATCCCGGCCCAGAGGCCGACCACCCACCACGGGCGGGCGCCGTCGAGGCGGGCGGCCAGGCCGAAGCCCCAGTCGAAGCAGAGCACCGCGGCCAGCACGTTCTGCAGCACGTAGCAGGACAGCGCGGTCCGCCCGACCGACGACATCCCGCGGCGCAGGGCGCCACCGCCGGTGCGCATGACGACGTGGGTGACCAGCGCCAGCAACCCGAACGCGACGGCCGGTGCGACCAGGTAGCGGTCCAGCAGCACGAACGCATCACCGGCGAAGGTGGTGACGACGTTCAGCGGGGCTGCCACCCCGAGGCCGAGGACCATGAGCCGACGGCGCAGCCGCGCGCCGTGGGCGGTGTCGGTGAACACCCCGGCCCGCATCAGCCGCGACCCGGCCAGGAACAGCACGATCGCCGACGGCACGATCATCAGCAGCTCGATCCGGTAGAGCCCGGCGTTCTCCACCCGCCCGACGACCTGGGCCGGCCAGCTGGCCGTCGACGGCAGCGCCGGGGCCGGCCCGGTGGCGGCCTCCGCCGGCAGCGCCGTCAGCAGCGCGGTGACGCCGAGCAGCAGCAGCACGTAGATCCCGCCGACGACGCCGATGACCGCGCGCACGACCCGGTCGCTGCGCCCGATCACGTACGCCACCACCAGCGACGCGATCGCGTAGCCCATCAGCACGTCGAACTCGAAGACCAGCACGTAGTGCACCAGGCCCTCGACGAACAGGATCGCCGCGCGCACCGGGTACCGCCCCGGCCAGGGGTTCCCGCGGCGCAGCGCGGCCCGGTACTGCACCTCCACGCCGATCCCGAACAGCAGCGTGAGCAGCGCCAGGAACTTGCCGTTGGACAGCAGCAGCAACCCGGCCTGCACCGGGTCGTTCACGTACACCCCGCCGCCGGACAGCAGCGCGGCCGGGCCGCCGGGCTGGGCGAACAGCCAGGCGTTGGACGCGAACGTGCCCAGGATGGCGATCCCGCGCAGCACGTCCAGGGCGGCGATCCGGCCGCCGGTCGTGGTCAGCTCAGTGCTGGACATCGGCGTGCTCCCGGTCGCGCGGCGGAAAGATCGTCACCCGGACCGGCCAGCAGACCAGCCACACCAGCGCGACCGTCCCGGTCCGGGCCGCCCAGCCCCACATCGGGTCCCCGCCCCACTCCAGGACGGGCGGGACCGGGGTCGCGGCCACCGCGGCGACGACCAGCATCACCGCCACCGCGATGCCCACCAGCAGTGCCATCTTCGACCACTCGCGCCACTCGTGGGCGACCTTCTCCGCACCGTACCGGGGTGGGCGTGGCGGTGGCGGCCCGCCGGCGAAGCGCTGCGCGAACCGGGCGTCGGCCCAGCGGATGATCGAGTGCCCGAACGCGATCGTGCCGCCCAGGTAGACCGCGGCCAGGCCGTGCACCTGGCCCGGTGGCGACCCGCCCGCCACGTCGGCCAGCGAGGCCCCGATCAGCACCAGGTCCAGCACCGGGACCAGCAGCAGGAGCACCGCGCTGGTCCGGCGCAGCCGCAGCAGGTAGCGGGCGAGCAGCCCGGCCGCGAGCAGCACCCAGAACCCGATCTCGGACGCGCCGATCAGCCAGACCAGGGGGTTGGACAGCAGTTCAGCCATGGCCGAAGCCTGGTCGGGAGCCGGCCCGGGCGCGTCGGGCGCAGGATCGATGTTCCCGGCCGGGGCGTACCTCTTTCGATCGACGCCCCGGCGGTGCTCGGATGGTGCAATGGCGGGTGTGAGCCGACGGGAGCGGGCCGACGACGCGCTGCGCGCGGGCGCCTACCTGGGGATCGGGGTGCTGCTGATCGCCGTGGTGCCCGACCTGGCCGGCGCGTGGGTCCGGACCGGCCCGCCACCGCCGCCGCCGCCGGCCTGGCAGGCGCTGCTGGTGCTCGGGCTGGGCTGCGCCGGGCTGCTCCTGCGCCGGGCGCGGCCACTGGGTTGCCTGCTGGTCGTCGTGGTGGCCGTGGCGGTCGGGGAGGCCTGGCTGGGCTGCACCCACATCGGGCTGAGCCTGGTGTTCGCCGAGGCGGTCTACGGCGCGGTGCTCTACTCGTCGCGGCGGGCCAGCGCGGTGCTCACCGCGGTGGCCGGGGTGCTGGTCGCCGGGCTGGCGCTGAGCAGCCTGGCCGAGTACGGCACCCGGGAAGCGGTGCTGTCGCTGCTGGGGCTGTCGCTGCTGCTGATCCCGGTGGCCTGGGCCCGCGAGGTGCGCCACCACCGCGAGGTGGCCGCAGCGGCCCAGGACCGCGCCGAGCAGGCCCGCCGGATGGCCGAGCTGGACCGGGCCGCGGCGGTGGCCGCCGAGCGCGCCCGGATGGCCCGGGACCTGCACGACGTGGTCGCCGGGCAGCTGTCGGCGATCGCCATCCAGTCCGAGGCCGCGCTGACCCTGCCGGACCCGGAGCCGGCCACCCTGCGCCGGCTGCTGGAGGCCGTGCGCAGCGGCAGCGTCGCGGCACTCAGCGAGATGCGCACCATGATCGGCCTGCTGCGCTCCGCCGACGACACCGAGCCGCGGACCGCCCCGGCCGGGCTGGACCGGCTGGACACCCTGGTGGAGGCCGGACGGGCCACCGGCCTGCGGATCGACGTGCACGACGACCGCCGGCCCGGGACGCCGCTGCCCGCGGCCGTGGACCTCACCGCGTACCGGATCGTGCAGGAGTCGCTGACCAACGCGGCCAAGCACGCCCCGGGCAGCGCGGTGTCGGTGCGGCTGTCCGGGTCCGACGACGCGCTGGCGGTCGACGTCGTGGACGGCGCCGCGCACCCGGGGGGCGCGCCGACGGGCGCGACGACCGACGGCGGGGCCGGGACCGGGGGCACCGGGACCGGGCTGCTGGGGCTGCGGGAGCGGGCGGCGGCTGTCGGCGGCACGATCGCCGCCGGCCCCGACGGGGACGGGTGGCGGGTGCGCGCCGTGCTGCCGATCGCGCTGCCCGCGAGCACGCCGACCCCGACGAACGCCGGGGCGACGCGGTGACCGTCCGGGTGGTGGTGGCCGACGACCAGCCGGCGATCCGCGCCGGCCTGGCGCTGATCCTCGGCTCGGCCCCCGACGTCGAGGTGGTCGCCGAGGTCGCCGACGGCCTGGACGCGGTGGCCAGCGCCCACCGGTTGCGCCCGGACCTGGTCCTGATGGACATCCGGATGCCCGGCATCGACGGCATCGAGGCCACCCGCCGGCTGGTCGGCGACGGCGTCTGCGACGTGCTGGTGCTGACCACGTTCGACCTGGACGAGTACGTCGACGGGGCGCTGGCCGCCGGCGCGGCCGGGTTCCTGCTCAAGACCGTCGACGCGCCGGCGCTGATCGCCGCGGTGCGCGCGGTGGCGCGCGGGGACGGGGTGCTGGCGCCGGAGGTGACCCGCCGGGTGCTGGCCCGGCTGCCGGCCCCGCGGGCCCCGGCCCCGGTCGCCGTGCACGGGCTGGACGAGCTCACCGCCCGCGAACGCGACGTCCTGGCCTGCCTCGGGCAGGGGCTGTCCAACGCCGAGATCGCCGACCGGTTGGTGATCAGCGAGGCGACCACCAAGACGCACGTCTCCCGGGTGCTGGCCAAGCTCGGCCTGCGGTCCCGGGTCCAGGCCGCCATCGCCGCCCGCACCGCCGGCCTCACCGGCTGACCGGAGTCCCCGGTCCCGGACGCTCCCGGGTCAGCGGGGCCCCGGCAGCCACAGCGCGGAGGGGCGACCGGCGTCGTGGAACACCTGCCGGTCGCTGCTCCGCAGGCCGGTGCCCGTGGCCAGCGGCTCGCCGGTGCCGGTGTTGCGGCCGTAGCGCGGATGGGCGCCCCCGGAGACCTGCAGCCGGATGCGGTGACCGCGCCGGAAGCGGTGCGCGACCGGCCACAGCTCGAGTTCCACGTCCCGGGCGCCGTCGGGGGGTACGTCGTCGAGCCGGACGATCCCGTCGCTGAGGTTGACCGATCGCCCGCGCGGCTGCACGTCGCAGAGCCGGGCGTGGAAGTCGGCGTGCGGAGCCGACGAACTCACGTGCAGCCGGACCCGGATCGGGCCGATCACCTCCAGGTCGGCGGTGAGCGGCTCGGTGGTGAAGGTGAGGACGTCGGGCCGGGCCTCCAGCCGCCGGTTGTCGGTGGCCCCGGCGCCGAGCGCCACCACGGTCCCGGCGACCGACGGGGTGGGGTCGGCGGGGTCGTAGCGGAACCGGCTGGCCGCCGCCGCACCGGTCGCCGGCGGCTGCCGGTCGAGGCGGCCGCCGCGGTGCAGGTACCAGGCGGTGTCCGTGCCCGGCGGGGGCCAGCCGGGCAGGTCCACCCACCGCTTCGCGCCGGTGACGAACACCCGCACCCCGGACGGGGGCGACGAGCCGTCGAAGGCGGCGTCCAGCGCGGCGAGCGCGTCGCGCATGCCGACCCGGGTGAACAGGCCGCGGCCGTGCGTCCACGGCCCGATCAGCAGGCGCACCCGGCGTCCCGCGGCCAGCAGCGCGGCGTGGTCGGCGAGCATCCCGCGGAGGAAGAAGTCGTACCAGCCGCCCTGCAGGTGCACCACGGGCGGCATCCGCTCGACGTTGGCCCGGTGATCGGTGGCCCGCCAGTAGGGGTCGTCCGGCCCGTGGGTGATCCACTCCTGGAACCACGGGACCCGGTGGCCGGTCAGCGCGAGGTCGGTGTCGGCGACCGGGAGCGTCCGCGCGGCCTCGCGCAACGTCCGCGACGCCGTGAACGCCCCGAGGAGCTGCGGGATCACGGCCCCGTCGGCGCGGAACATCCGGTTCACCAGCTGCACCCAGCCCAGGGCGTTGCCCAGCGCGAACCCCCCACCCGGGTACATGAACTGGTGGGCGAACTCCGACGGCGCGTCCTGGATCACCGCGATCCGCCACTCCGGGATCTCCCGCGCGGCCAGCTCCCACTGCGCGAACCCGAGGTAGCTCGCACCCCAGGTGGCCAGCTCACCGCCGAACCACGGCTGGTCGCGCAACCAGCTGAGGGTGCCGTCCGCATCGGCCGGGTGGATGGTGAACCCGTTGAACGCACCGCCGGAACCGTCCGTGCCGCGCAGGCTCTGGTACAGCACCTGGTAGCCGCGCTCGGCCAACAGCTGCGGCATCCGATCCAGCGCCGCGCCCCGCCCGTACGGGCTGCGCAGCAGCACCAACGGAGCTCGCTGCACCCCGACCGGGAAGAACCGGTCGGCCAGCAGCCGCACCCCGTCCGCTGCCGGGATCACCACATCCCGCTCGACCCGCACCGGGTACGGGCGGGCCGGTCGCACCCCGAACACCCTGCTCAGCACGGACATCGGGACCCCCTGGTCAAAGCGCGGCGAACCACCCCGCCGACCAGGCTTCCCGGCACACCGGTACGAACCCTACCCAGAGTTCACTACCTTGAGAGAGTCAACCTGGGCCCCACCCCTCCGAACGCCCACCCTCCGGGCGTCCGACGCCTGCAGGGTGGCTTTCCAGGCGTCGGGGGTGGTGGTCGCAGTCCGGTGAGGAGGACGGGACAGGTCACGGGCCGCGCGGTGCGGGCAGGTCGAGGACGATCTCGGCGGTGGGCGGATCGGCCGGGGCGCTGATCAGCGGCTGCACCCCGCCCAGCAGCAGGGCGATCGCGCCGGCCGCGGTGACCAGCAGCATCGCC
>DASQMQ010000573.1:0-4525 GCA_035645455.1 Pseudonocardia sp. | reverse complement strand
CGCCGTCGTTGATCCCGGCGGCCAGCACCTTCGCGTCGGCCAGCAGGCGCTTGGTGAACCCGACCCTGGCGATGCCCGCCCGCTCGTTGCCGAGCAGGAACTTCGCGTAGTCCCAGCCGCGGTTCTCCTCGCCGACCAGGTTCTCCGCCGGCACCCGGACGTTGTCGAAGAAGACCTCGTTGACCTCGAACCCGCCGTCGATCAGCTCGATCGGGCGCAGCGTCACCCCGGTGGTGTCCATCGGGAACACCAGCAGCGAGATGCCGCGCTGCTTCTTCGCCGCGGTGGGGTCGGTGCGCACCAGGCAGAAGATCCAGTCGGCGTACTGGCCCAGCGTGGTCCAGGTCTTCTGGCCGTTGACGATGTACTCGTCGCCCTCGCGGACCGCGGTGGTGCGCAGGCTCGCCAGGTCGGAGCCGGCGTCGGGCTCGGAGAAGCCCTGGCACCACCAGATGTCCAGGTTCGCCGTCGCCGGCAGGAACCGCTGCTTCTGCTGCTCGTTGCCGAACGCCGCGAGCACCGGCCCGATCATGCCGGTGTTGAACGGCAGCGGCTCGGGCACGCAGGCCAGCTGCATCTCCTCGCGCCAGATGTGGCGCTGCAGCGGCGTCCAGTCCCGCCCGCCCCACTCGACCGGCCAGTGCGGCACGGCCAGGCCGGCGGCGTTGAGGATCCGCTGGGCCTGGACGTACTCCTCGCGGGACGGGTGGCGCCGGGCCGCGACCGTGTCGCGGATGGACCGGGGCACCTGCGTGGTGAAGAAGGTGCGCATCTCCTCCCGGAAGGCCTCGTCCTCCGGGGACAGCTGCAACCGCATCGGACCTCATTCTCTCGCTGCTGTGCTGGCGGGTCCGTCGAGGTCGACACGGCGGTCGACGCGACGTGGACCCTGCGAGCATCGCACGATCGCGGCCGATGGGTCCCGGTTCGGCCGCCGCGACCACCGCGGGGTCCGCGCGGTTGTGCGCACCGCTGCCCGGCGACCGCGCCCGGCCGCGAGCCGGCTTCAGCGGATCTTCAGCGGGGTGGGGCACCGTCCTGGTCGACAGCAGCACGACCCGGCAGCAACACGAGCCGGCAGCGGCACGACATCAACAACGACCACGACATCGAGCACGACGAAGGAGAACGACATGGACGCGGGCACACCACGGACGGCGGCCTGGCTGCTCATGGGGGCGACCGGGAGCACTCCCGGGGTGCTGGAGCTCGTCGACGGGCGCCTGCGGTACACCGCGCACGGCCGGGGGGCGCTGACCGGCGGCCAGCTCGCCGACCTGGAGACCCGGCTGGGGCGCCCCGGCCTGGCCGACGACCTCACCGCCGGCGCCGCGGTGGTGCTGTTCGACGTGCCGCTGGCCCAGGTCGGCGACGTGGTGTTCCCCTGGTACTACTTCGGCGGCGGGATGAAGCTCAGCGCGGGCGGGGTGGGCCACCGGTTCTCCTTCCTGCGGCCGCAGAACACCCAGGACCTGCCCGGGGTGGCCGACATCCCGGCCGGTCGGGCCGCCGGGCGGACCTGGAAGAAGCTGCTCGCCGGCGCCGGCACCGGCCGGTGAGCCGGCCGGTCTCCTTCTGAGACGCCCGCCGCGCCCGCGTCCCGCCAGACTGGCCGGATGCGCAGCGTGCGGGTGGTCCGGCTGGTCCGGC
Source organism: Pseudonocardia sp. (assembly GCA_035645455.1). Classification (GTDB taxonomy): domain Bacteria; phylum Actinomycetota; class Actinomycetes; order Mycobacteriales; family Pseudonocardiaceae; genus Pseudonocardia. The sequence continues at coordinate 2,875 of DASQMQ010000573.1, read as the reverse complement.
ACGCCAGGTCCCGGCAGCCGGTGCTGGTGCTCGGCGAGGTCGACGGCGACCGCTGCCTGCCGGTCTTCCTGCGCCAGCCGCAGGCCGACGTGATCGCGGTCGGGTCGCGCGGCCCGGACGACCCGCTGCTGCCGCAGGACGTGCTGGTGCCGGTGCTGCGCGGGCTCGGCCACACGCTGACCGGGGCCGAGATCACCGCGTTGACCGACGGCGTGTTCAGCGCCGACCTGCTCGTCGACGGCGGCACCCGGGTGGCCGTGCTGCCGAGCGACGCGCTCGCCGTCGCGGTGCGGGAGGGGCTGCCGATCGGGGTCGCCGACGAGATCCTGGACGCCGTCGGGCAGCCGCTGGCCGAGGTGCTGCCCACCGGTCCCGCGCCGGAGCAGCAGATCGAGGAGTTCCGCGGCTTCCTGGACGAGGTCTCGCCCGAGGACTTCGGCACCACGGAGCGCTGAGGCCGGCCGTCCCCCGGGCGGAGGACACCCCTGGCCCGGGTCGGTCGGCGGGCGGTGTACTGGCCCACCGCAGCCGGAGGTGCCCGTGCCGATCCGATCGACCACCCGGGTCCTGGCGAGCGCCGTGGTCGCCGTGGTCGCCGCGTTGTCCCTGACCGCAGCCGCCCGCCCGGGACGGGCGCCGACCGCGCCCGGCCCCGTGCCGCCGGCGACCGAGCTGTCCTCCCCGGCGGTGGCCGCGTCCCGGCCGGGCCGGGTCGACCTGGTCACCCGGTCGCCGGGCGGGGGACTGGTCCACCACTACCGCCCGCCCGGCGGCTCCTGGTCGCGGGCGATCGACCTCGGCGGGTCGGTCGCGTCCCAGCCCGCCGTCGTCTCCTGGGGGCCGGGCCGGCTCGACGTGTTCGCCCGGGGCACCGACGACCGGCTGTGGCACCGCGCCTTCGACGGTGCGCGCTGGTGGGACTGGACCTCGCTGGGCGGGTCGCTGCGCTCGGCGCCGGCCGTCGCGTCCTGGTCGGCCGGTCGGCTGGACGTGGTCGTCCGCGGGTCCGACGGGGCGCTGTGGCACCGCGCCTTCGACGGCACCCGGTGGTGGGACTGGGCGTCCCGGGGCGGGGCGCTGACCTCGGGTCCGGCCGCGGTGTCCTGGTCGGCCGGCCGGCTGGACCTGTTCGTCCGGGGGCCCGACGAGGGCCTGTGGCACCAGGCGTTCGGCGACGGCCGGTGGTGGGGGTGGGTGCCGCTGGGCGGCGTCCTCACCTCCCAGCCGGCGGTGGCGGCGCCCGCGCCGGGCCTGCTCGACGTGGTCGTCGTGGGCACCGACCGGGCGGCGCACCTGCGCCGCCACAGCCCGGCCACCGGGTGGGTCGGGTGGCGGTCGCTGGGCGGGCAGTTCTCCTCGGGTCCCGGCGCGCACGCCGACGGCGGCGTGGTGCGGGTGGTCGGGCGGGGGTCGGACGGCGTGGTCCACGAGGCGGCGCGGCCGGCGCCGGCCGCCGGCTGGACGGGCTGGACCCCGGTCGACCCGCTGCGCCCGTTCCGCGGCCTGGGCACCTGGGTCGACGTGTTCGACTACGCCGCGCTCGACCCGGTGGCGGCCGTCGCGGACATGCGGGCCCGCGGGGTGCGCACCCTCTACCTGGGGACCGCCCGGTACACCGGCACCGCCGACTTCCACGACGCCGCGGCGGCCGGCCGGTGGCTGGACGAGGCGCACCGGGCCGGGCTGGCGGTCGTCGGCTGGTACGTACCCGGCTACGGCGACCCGGCCAGGGACGTGCGCCGGACGATCGCGGTCGCGCGGTTCGTCAGCCCCGGCGGGCAGCGCTTCGACGCGGTCGGCGTGGACATCGAGCGGTTCGACGAGGTCGGCCGGGCGGCGTTCGCCGAGCGGTCGGTCACCCACCTGTCCGAGGTCCGGGCCGGCACCGACGCGGTGATCGGGGCGATCGTGCCGGCGCCGTTCACCACCGACCCGGGCAACAACTGGGCCGGGTTCCCGTGGGCGGCCGTCGGGCAGCGCAGCGAGGTGGTGGTGCCGATGGCGCTGTGGTCCTACCGCACCGACTTCACCCCGGACCAGGTGCACGGCTGGGTGCTCGACCAGGTGCGGCGGACCCGGGCGCTGACCGGCCGGCCGGTGTCCGTGGAGGGCGGGGTGGCCGGCGAGGGCCGCACCCCGGTCACCGCCGACCGGGTGTCCCGGTTCGTCGACGCGGTCGGCGAGGGCGGCGCGATCGGCGGCAGCCACTACGACTACGCCACCACCGACCCGGCGTTCTGGCCGCTGCTCGCGCGGGTCAACGGCTGAGCGCACCCCGGCCGCTGCGCACCCGCCGCTCGCCGATCGGACTCGATCTCCGCGACCGCACCCGCCGCGGCCTGCGGAGATCGAGTTCGATCGGCGGTGGGACGAGCGGACGCCGACCGCCGTGGGGGCACCTGCCGCCACCGGTTCGTCCACGCCGGGCGGGTGCGCCACAGCCGAGCGCACGACACCGACCGCTTGCCCGGACCTGCCTGGCCACGGCGATGGCCACCGGCTGCAATCAGGAGGTCCGCCGCACGTCCGCCGCGCACCGGGGGGAACAGCGCAGTGCCACGATCGGGTGTCCCGCTGGCCCCCGGCCGGGCCCGGCCCGGTGCCGCCCGCCCGCCCGCGTCCCGGCACGCGGTGCGCCGGCCGAGCCGCTGGGGGCGGGTCGTCCTGGTGATCGTCGTCGTGGTCGCCGCGCTCGCGGCCGTGGTCGTCGGCGTGCGGATGACGGCTCCCGCGCCGTGCGTGCCGATCCGCGTGGTGGTCGCCCCCGAGATCGCGGCGCCGGTGGAGCGGATCGCCCGCGACCGCGCCGAGCCGGGCTGCGCCGGGGTGACGATCGAGGCGCTCGGCTCCGGCTCCGCCGCGGAGGGCCTCGCGG
>DASQMQ010000572.1:0-2982 GCA_035645455.1 Pseudonocardia sp. | reverse complement strand
GTGGCGCCGAGGCCGATGCGCAGTACAGTCGGCCCGCCCGCCGGACCCTCCGCTGCGCCCCACGGGCGCACCGGGGAGCGCGCGGGCTCCCTCGCCAGGTCCATGGAGCCGTTCCCCTCGTCGGTACCGCACGACCCGTGCCCCGGTGCCGGCCTGAACGACCCACCATACCGGCTCAGGGCGACTGCCCGGTCACCCGCTGTTGCTCCGGTGTTCATCCGGGCATCCGACCGCGGTGCCGCCTCATCCTTACCGTCACCTGAACGACTCCCCTGATGCCGCTCCCGGAGATCCGATGACCCTGCGCTACCTGCCGTGGCCCCTGCGGGGCGCCACAGCGGACCACCCGACCGCCCGCTCCGCGATGACCTGCCGGTACCGCTGCGGCAACGCGTGCGCGCACCCGGCGCCCAACACCAGCGACAACCCATACCTCGGCGACGTGGTCGCCCGGGCGCTGTCGCGCCGGACGTTCCTGCGGGCGGTCGCGGTGGTCGGCCTGGTCGGCGCGGCCGGCACGACCGGGACGGCGGTCGCCCCGCCGGCCTTCGCGGCCGGTGGCCCGGCCCCGGGCCTGCGGTTCACCCCGGTCGCCCCGAACACCGCCGACGCCCTGGTCGTGCCCGCGGGCTACCGCCAGCAGGTGCTGGTCCGGTGGGGCGACCCGATCCTGTCCGGCGCCCCGGCGTTCGCCCCGGCCGGGCAGACCGCCGCGGCGCAGGCCGGGCAGTTCGGCTACAACTGCGACTTCCTCGCCCTGCTGCCCGGCCCGGACGGCAAGACGGTGCTGTGGGCGAACCACGAGTACACCAGCGAGCTGCTCATGTTCGCCGGATACGACGAGGAGAACCCGACCCGCGAGCAGGTCGAGATCGCCTGGGCCGCGCACGGCGGGTCGGTGGTCGTGCTGACCGCCGAGGGCCCGACCCTCACCGTCGTGCCCGGCCACCCGCTGAACCGCCGCATCACCGCCACCACCCCGTGCGTGCTGACCGGCCCGGCCGCCGGCTCCCCCGCCCTGCGCACCAGCGCCGACCCGCACGGCCGCACGGTGCTGGGGATGCTGAACAACTGCGCGGGCGGGGTCACCCCGTGGGGCACCGTGCTGACCGCCGAGGAGAACTTCAACCAGTACTTCGGCAACGCCGACGGGATCACCGACCCGGTCGCGGCCGAGCGGCTGGCCCGCTACGGGATCCCCGGCGAGGCCAGCGAGCGCCGGTGGGAGCGGTTCGACCCGCGCTTCGACGTGCCGACCGAGCCCAACGAGTGCCACCGCTTCGGCTACCTCGTCGAGATCGACGTGCACGACCCGGACTTCGTGCCCCGCAAGCGCACCGCGCTGGGCCGGTTCAAGCACGAGGCCGGCGGGCCCCGGCTGACCGCCGACGGGCGGATCGCCGTCTACTCCGGTGACGACGAGCGGTTCGACTACCTCTACAAGTACGTCTCCGACGACCGGGTCGACAAGGGCGCGGGCGCCAGCGAGCACAACCTGTCCCTGCTCGACAACGGCACCCTCTACGTCGCGCAGTTCACCGGCGACAGCCCGGCCGCCGAGATCGACGGCACCGGCGCGCTGCCCGCGGACGGCGAGTTCGACGGCACCGGCAGCTGGATCCCGCTGGCCCACCGCGGCGAGTCGTTCGTGCCCGGGATGAGCGCCGAGGACGTCTACGTGTTCACCCGGCTGGCCGCCGACGCCGTCGGCGCGACCAGGATGGACCGGCCCGAGGACGTCGAACCGCACCCGGGCACCGGCGTGGTCTACATGGCGCTGACCAACAACACCGACCGCGGCGCCGCCGGCAAGGCCGGCCCGGACGAGGCCAACCCGCGCGTCGGCAACAAGCACGGGCACGTCCTGGAGCTGGTCGAGAACGGCGACGACGCGGCCGCCACGGCGTTCTCCTGGCGGCTGTTCCTGGTCTGCGGCGACCCCGCCGACCCCGCCACCTACTTCGGCGGCTTCCCGAAGGACCAGGTCAGCCCGATCTCCTGCCCGGACAACGTGGCCTTCGACGAGCACGGCAACCTGTGGATCTCCACCGACGGCAACGCCCTGAAGGCCAACGACGGGCTGTTCGGGGTGGCCGTCGAGGGCCCGCAGCGCGGGCAGGTCCGCCAGTTCCTCACCGTGCCGGCGGGCGCCGAGACCTGCGGGCCGGTCATCGAGCCCGACCGGGTGCTCGTCGCCGTCCAGCACCCGGGCGAGCTCGACGGCGCCACGTTCGAGGCGCCCGCGTCGAGCTGGCCGGACGGGCCGGGCACCCAGCCGCGACCGTCGGTGGCCCTGGTGCACCGGGACGGGCAGCCGATCGGGATGTGATCCCGGACCGGGCGGGGCGCCCGGTCACGGTTCGGCGGCGGCGCCAGCGGGCACTCGACCGCGCAGCCATCCTGGTGCCGTCGTCCACATCGGAGGAAACCCCGTGACCGCGATCATCGCCGCCGTCCTGTTCGGGCTCGCGCTGCTGCTGCAGCTGCTCGGCCAGAGCCTCTCGGTCGTCACCGCCGAGGTGCTGGTCAGCGCCGGGCTGCTGTGCGTGGCCCTGCACCTCGCCGGGGTCGGGAACGCGGTGAAGGTGCGCGGCCACACGCGCCGGCGGCGCTGAGCCCGGCCAGCACCCCGGTGCCCCGCTGAGCCACGCCGGGCGGGCCCGCGCTGCCGGCCGATCCCGCCGGCCCGCCGACACCGCCCTGGCCAGGGCCGCACCGGCGCGCTGATCGGGGTCCGATTCTCAGGGCCGGCTCAGCTCCGGCGGGCACGATGGAGGAGCCGGCGGGTGCGCGAGACCCCGAGCCGCCGGCGGAGGAGGACCCGATGTCGGCGATCGGTTCGGTGCTGGGCCTGGTGCTGCTGCTGTTCGGGCTGGTGATGGTGGCCCGGCTGATCGTCGACTGGGCCGGGGTGCTCGGCAACCCCCGGGCGGAGTGGCTGGTCGGCGCGCGGCGGGTGACCCACGCGATCACCGAGCCGGT
>DASQMQ010000571.1:0-4629 GCA_035645455.1 Pseudonocardia sp. | reverse complement strand
CGCCACCCCGGCCGCGACCGCGGCCGCGACGGCCACGCCGCCGGCGGCGACGGGCGTCCTCGCCGACGACGCCGGTGTCGTCGTCGGGGACGGCGACGTCGGCCGGTTCGACCTCGTCGGGCTCGTCGGGCTCGTCGGGCTCGTCGACGGGGGCGGGGAGCTCCTCGTCGACGGCCGGGGCCGCCGCGGCCCGGCGGCGGGTGCGGGCGGGCCGGGTGGGCGGCTGGAACAGCGGCGCCGGCGGGGCGAACACCGGTGCCAGCGGCGCCGTGCCCGCCACGGGCACGGGCGCCGTCTCGAGCGGGGGGTCGGGCAGGGGGTCGGGCAGGGGGTCGGGCAGGGCCGCCACGGCGACGTCCGGCTCGGGGGCCGGTGGGTCGGGCTCGGCGGGCGGCGCGGCCACGGACGGCGAGGCGTCCGGGGCCAGCGCGGTGACCACCTGCTCGGCCGCCTTGCGGTCGATGCTCGACTGCGCGGTCCGCACCTCGACGCCCAGCTCGGCGAGCGCGGCCATGACCTCGCGGCTGGTCCGGGAGATCAGCCTGGCGAGCGCGTGCACCCGCATGCGATCGGGCAGCTCGGGTACGGGGACGGGCCCACCGGCACTGCCGGCGGGCATCTCATTGTTCGACATCCAGCTCCTCCGCCCCCGGGCGCCTCCGGGGAGGCGGCCGCGCAGGGGCCACGTGCAGTTCTCCCTCCGCGCGGTGCGCGGCGGGCAATCCTCGGTCCCGCCCGCCCCGGAGGGCGGTTCGTCCTCGACGCCGTGCGACCCACCGGCAGGGACCCGGTGCACCGCCCCGCAGGCTCAGGCCCGGGCGGTGACCCGGTCGGAGCCGAGAGGGTCGGTCAGGTCGCCTCGATGGTCGAGCAGGCCCTGGGCCGTCCGGGTCGCCTTGGCGGGCACCGGGGGCCTGAGACCTGCGACAACGTCGAGTGCGCCCAACACGTCGTCGGGTCGAACGGCGGGTGTCGTCTGCCGCACGACCGCGGTCATTATCGCACAGGTTCGCCCCGCGCCGGGCTTTCCGTCCGGTGAGCCCGCCGACTGCGGGTCGCCGACCGCCACCTCGGCGCGCACCAGGGCGGCGCGCACGTCGATCTGCCGGCGGCCCGACGGGGTCACCCGCTCGACCACCAGCGTGTCGGTGGCCAGCAGCGCCTCGACCGCCGCACGCAGGGTGTCCGGCTCGACGCCGGGCAGCTCCACGGTCCACCGGCTGGCGTCGATCCGGTCGGCCAGCGACGCGCCCTCGGCCACCGCCCCGGCCAGCACGTCCAGCCCGTCGGGTAGGGCGGCGTCCAGCGCGGTCACCAGCTCGTCGGGGTCCACCGGGCGGGTCAGCCCGATCTCCATGAACTCCGCCTCGCTGGCCGCCCCGGTCGGCGCGGCACCGATCCAGGAGATCCGCGGGTGCGGGCTGAACCCGTGCGAGTGCGCCACCGGGACCCCGGCCCGGCGCACCGCCCGCTCGATGCTGCGGGCCACGTCGCGGTGGGACAGGAAGCGCAGCCGCCCGCGCTTGGCGAACCGCACCCGGATGCGCTGCACCGTGGGCGGAGCGGGGTTGGCGGCCTCCCCCTGCCGGACTCTGGCCATGCCCCCACCCTAGGGCCCACCCCTCCCCCACCCCGCCGCCCGCACCCCCGCAGATGTCAGGAGAGCCACTCCCCGGACCGCTTCCGTCCCGGAAGTGGCTCTGCTGACCCGAGGGGCCGGGGCGCGGGGGTCAGTGGGAGTGGCCGGAGCGCTGCTCGACGACGGCGGGCGCGGCGGCGGACGGGTCCAGCGAGAGCAGCGAGTCGCCGGCCGGGACGAAGCCGGCGCGGCGGTAGAAGGCGGTGCTGGCCGGGGTCGGGGCGAGCAGCAGCCGCCGGTAGCGGCGCACCCTGGCGTGCTCGATCACCGCGGTGAGCAGGGCGCCGGGCAGCCCGCGGTCGGCGAAGGAGGCCAGCACGAAGGCGTTGCCGACGTGCCCGATCCGGCCGCCGCGGGCGCCCGGCCGGGGCATGTGCACGATCTCCACCACGTTGATCGAGCCGACCGCGGTCCAGCCGCTGCGCTCGGAGCCGACCTCGGCCAGCCAGAACGTGCGCCGCGGCTGCTCGACCCGCCACCACTGGGCGAAGGTCGCCTCGAACCCGGGGTCCTCGACCGGGTTCCCGGAGCGCTCCTCGAGCCAGGTCCGCCGGAGCGTGGCCAGCGCGGTGACGTCGCGCTCGTCGGCGACCCGGATCGTGACGGGTGGATCAGCCACTCGCACCCGCGCCCCCGGAGGTCGGACCGACCACGGTCAGCGGGATCAGGGTGGTCCCGCTGGGTCCGACCTCGATGTCGGTGCCGGTGGACGGGCACACCCCGCAGTCGAAGCACGGGGTCCAGCGGCAGTCGTCCTGCTCCCGGCCCGACAGCGCGTCCTGCCAGTCGTCCCACAGCCAGTCCCGGTCCAGCCCGGAGTCCAGGTGGTCCCAGGGCAGGACCTCGTCGCGGCCCCGCTCGCGGGTGGTGAACCAGGCCAGCGACACCCCGAGCGGCTCCAGTTCGGCGGTCGCCGCCGCGGTCCAGCGGTCGTAGGAGAAGTGCTCGCTCCAGCCGTCGAACCGGCCGCCCTCGCGCCACACCCGCTCGATCACCCGGCCGACCCGGCGGTCGCCGCGGGCGAGCAGCCCTTCGATCAGCGACGGGCGGCCGTCGTGGTAGCGCATGCCGATGTTGCGGCCGAGCTTGCGGTTGCTGTTGACCGCCTCGCGCAGCTTGCGCAGCCGGTTGTCCACGACGTCCGGGTCGGCCTGCGCGGCCCACTGGAACGGGGTGTGCGGCTTGGGCACGAACCCGCCGATGGAGATGGTGCAGCGGACGTCGTTGCGCCCGGACGCCAGCCGCCCGGCCTGGATCACCCGGTGGGCCATCCCGGCGATCTCCAGGACGTCGGAGTCCTCCTCGGTGGGCAGCCCGCACATGAAGTAGAGCTTGACCTGCCGCCAGCCCTGCGCGAACGCCTCGGAGACGGTCCGGATGAGGTCCTCCTCGGACACCATCTTGTTGATCACCCGGCGGATCCGCTCGGAGCCGCCCTCCGGGGCGAAGGTCAGCCCGGACCGGCGGCCGTTGCGGCTGATCTCGTTGGCCAGGTCGATGTTGAACGCGTCCACCCGGGTGGAGGGCAGCGACAGCGAGGTGTTGGTGCCCTCGTAGCGGTCGGCCAGCCCCTTGGTGATCTCGGCGATCTCCGAGTGGTCCGCGCTGGACAGCGACAGCAGCCCGACCTCGTCGAACCCGCTGGCCCGCACCGAGGCGTCGACCATCTCGCCGATCCCGGCCAGCGACCGCTCGCGGACCGGGCGGGTGATCATCCCGGCCTGGCAGAACCGGCAGCCGCGGGTGCAGCCGCGGAAGATCTCCACGCTGGCCCGCTCGTGCACGGTCTCGGCCAGCGGCACCAGCGGCGCCTTCGGGTAGGGCCAGGAGTCCAGGTCGGTGGTGGTCCGCTTGGTGACCGAGGTCGGCGCGACCGGCCGCGGGCGCACCGCGGCGATCTCCCCGGACGGCGCGTACTCGACCTCGTAGAGCGAGGGCACGTAGCAGCCCTCGGTGACGGCCAGCCGGGCCAGCAGCTCGGCGCGCCCGCCCGGGCGGCCCTGCGCCTTCCACTCCCGGACCACGTCGGTGATCTCCCCGACGACCTCCTCGCCGTCGCCCAGCACGGCCACGTCGACGAAGTCGGCGATCGGCTCGGGGTTGAACGCGGCGTGCCCGCCGGCCACGACGACCGGGTGGTCCTCGGTGCGGTCCTCGGCGTGCAACGGGATGGCGGCCAGGTCGAGCGCGGTGAGCAGGTTGGTGTAGCCCAGCTCGGTGGAGAAGCTGACGCCCAGCACGTCGAAGGCGCCGAGCGGGCGGTGCCCGTCGACGGTGAACGCGGGCACGCCGTGCTCGCGCATCAGCGCTTCCAGGTCGGGCCAGACCGCGTAGCAGCGCTCGGCGAGCGCGTCGGGCCGCTCGTTGAGCACCTCGTAGAGGATCATGACGCCCTGGTTGGGCAGGCCGACCTCGTAGGCGTCGGGGTACATGAGCGCCCACCGCACCGCGGCCGACTCCCAGTCCTTGAGCTGGGCGTTCAGCTCGCCGCCGACGTACTGCACGGGCTTGGCGACGCGCGGCAGGAGTGGCTCGAGGTCGGGGAACACGGACGGAGCTGTCACGCTGCGCCAGGGTAGCCCCACCCGGGTGGGTGCCCGGTGAGTGCACCGGCGCGGCCCCGCAACCACCGATCGGAGCAGCTCACCGGACTACAGCAGGGCGGCGGAACGCAGGGCGGCGCGGACGGCCTCGTGGTGCGCCGGGTCGAGCGGGACCAGCGGCAGCCGGATGCCGGGCCGGATCAGCCCCAGCTCGGTCAGCGCCCACTTGACCGGGATCGGGTTCGGCTCGACGAACAGCGCCCGGTGCAGCCCGGCCAGCGGGGCGTCGGCCGCCGCCGCGGCAGCCGCGTCCCCGGCCACCGCGGCGGTGGACATCCGGGCCATCAGGTCGGGGGCGGCGTTCGCGGTGACCGAGATGGTGCCGTGGAACCCGGCCAGCATGGCGTCGCGGGCGGTGGCGTCGTCGCCGGAGTAGAGCGCGAAGTC
>DASQMQ010000570.1:0-4965 GCA_035645455.1 Pseudonocardia sp. | reverse complement strand
TGCCGGTGACCGGGGGCGCCGCGGTGGCCGGGGCGATCTCGGCCCGGCTGCGCGCCGCGGACGGCCGGTGGGACCGCGTGGTGGCGACCCGCGACCACCACGTCGACCCGGGCCCGCACTTCTCGGCCACCCCGGACTTCGTGGACTCCTGGCCCCCGCACTGCCGGTGGGGCACCCCGGGCGCGTCCTTCCACCCGGCCCTGGACGTGGCCCGGATCGAGGCGGTGTTCGACAAGGGCGCCCACGAGCCGGCCTACTCCGGGTTCCAGGGCGCCGAGCCCGGTGGGACGCCGCTGGCCGACTGGCTGCGGGCGCACGACGTCGACGCCGTGGACGTCGTCGGGCTCGCCACCGACCACTGCGTCCGCGCGACCGCCCTGGACGCCGCGGCCGCCGGCTTCGCCACCACCGTCGTCCTCGGCCTGTGCGCGGGCGTCGCCCCGGAGACCACCGAGCGCGCCCTCACCGACCTGCGCGCGGCCGGCGTCACCCTCGCCCGGGGAGACTGAGCGTGGCCGAGAACCGGCCGATCGAGTACGGGCCGACCGCCGAACGGATCCGCGCGATGCTCGCTGCCGAACCGTCGATCCGCGAGGTGTCGATGTTCGGCGGCCTGTCGTTCATGGTGAACGACAAGATGGTCGTCAACGTCCGCCGCGGCGGTGATCTGCTCGTCCGCGTCGACCCCCGCCGGTCCCCCGAACTGGTGGCCGAGCACGGCGCCCGGATCGCCGAGATGGGCGCGGGCCGGACCATGGGACCGAGCTGGCTCGACGTCCCCGGCGAGCTGACCGACACCGACGACCGGCTCCGCTTCTGGATCGAGGTCGCGATGGAGTTCAACGACCGGATGACCGACGGGCCCGGCACCCGCCGCCCGCCGGCTCCCGGCGGCGCCTGACCCCGGATCGGGGAGGAGTCCGGCGGGGCCCGAGGTCGATGACGATCAGTGGGCCGGGCCCTCGACGGCACTCACGGGACCGGGGCGAAGTCGAACTCGCCCTCGCGGATGCCCAGGGCGAAGGCGACCCACTCGGCGTCGGTGAAGTGCAGGGTCAGCCCGGCCACCGTGACGTGCCAGAAGGTGACGACCTCGGCGCCGGCGGGCCCGGTGCGGCGGACGTCCTGGGCGATGCGCAGCGCACCGGCCGCGACCGGGCGGCGGGTCACCGCGGACCGCATCAGCTCCCGCCAGGCCACCTGGTCGAGCAGCAGGATCGGGCCGAGGCCGCCGTCCTTGCTGTCGCGCACCAGCACCCCGCGCGGCCCGGGCGCCACCTCCACGCACGCCCGTCCGCCCTCGCTGTGGGTCGAGCTCCGCCAGGGTCGGGGGACGGCGGTGGGCATGCGGCACTCCTCGGGACGTCGGACCGTGGGCCGCCCGTGGTGTCGGGGAGCGACCGGGCGCGGCCGGATCGTAGCCGGGTCGGTCCGCGCGGCCCGCCCGCCCGCGTCGACCCGATCGGGGCCGCCCGCGGACCCCGGCCCTCAGATCCCGCGCATCCGGAACGGTTCGAAGCTGCGGGCCAGCTCGACCGGGTCGCCGTCCTCGCCGGGGGCGTGGTGCGCACCGACCGCCTCGGCCAGGCCCAGGCAGCGCCGGCCGTCGAACAGCCCGCAGGCGTAGCGGACCGAGGTCTCGTCCAGGTCGAGCACGCCGACCCGGAGCTGGTGGATGCCCGGGTAGTGCACCTCGGACAGGTAGTCCACCCGCAGCGAGCTGGGCGACAGCCCGTCCAGCGGGCCGCCGGTCGGGTAGCCCAGCACGTCCAGGTGCAGCTCGGCCAGCCCGTCGAGGTACCAGCCGGCCAACGCCACGTTGTTGACGTGCCGGTTGGTGTCCAGGTCGCCGAAGCGGGTGCGCACGTCCAGCCGGAACGGGTAGTTCTCGCGGACCAGCACCGCCGGGTCGCGCTCGGGGCGGACCGGCTCGGGCCCGTCCGTCCGCAGCCCGGCGAGCGCGTCGCGGACCTGGTCGGGCAGCGGGGCCGCCGCGCCGCGGACGACGTGCACGCTGGTCGACTCGCCGACGGCGACGCACTGGTCGCCGGCGAACACGCCGTAGGCGTAGCTGAACGAGGTGGTCCCGATCCGGGTCGCGCCGATCGCGATCCGGTAGTGCCCGGCCACCCGCAGCGGCGCCAGCACCTCGACCCGCACCGAGGCCAGCAGCAGGCGGACCTCGGTGCGCATCCGGGTGTCGAGCTCGGCCCCGAACGCGTCGCGCTCGACGGCGACCCGGGCGTCCTCGAACCAGCGGACCAGGGCGTCCCGGCCGATCCGGCGGCTCGGGTCGAGGTCGCTGTAGCGGGCCGCGTGCTCGATCTGCACGGGGTACGCGGAGGCGGGCGCGGGACGGAGTTGCATCGACGTCACTGCGTCATGATGGACTCCGCCAACCGGGTGTTGCCACCCGCCCCAGGAGCCTCCGCACGTGTGATGCCTGCTACCCGCCGGCCCATCGCCGCTGGTCAAGCCCCGGTCACCCACCCGCCACCCGGGTGACACCCGGCGTTGGTCGGGGCATCCGCGGCGCGCACACCGGCGTTCGGGTCCGGGCCGCGCCGGCGCCCGGTAGCCTCGCCCGGTGCCCACCACGACCGCGCTCCCCGGGGTGGCCGAACTGCTGGACGCGGCGGTCACCGCGGTCGGCGGGCAGCGGCGCGAGGGGCAGGACGCCATGGCCCAGGCCGTCCGCAAGGCCATCGCCTCCGGCGAGCACGTCGCCGTCCAGGCGGGCACCGGGACCGGCAAGTCGCTGGCCTACCTGGTACCGGCGATCCACCACGCGGTCTCGAAGGGCTCGACGGTGGTGGTCTCCACCGCGACCATCGCGCTGCAGCGCCAGCTGGTCGACCGCGACCTGCCCCGGCTGGCCAAGGCGCTCAAGCCGCTGCTCGGCCGGGCCCCGACCTTCGCCATCCTCAAGGGCCGGCGCAACTACCTGTGCCTGAACAAGCTGCACGGCCCGGACGACACCGACCCGGCCGACGAGCTGTTCGACCCGTTCGCCATCTCCGCCATGGGCCGGGCGATCAAGCGGCTGCACGGGTGGGCCGACGACACCGCGACCGGCGACCGCGACGAGCTCGTCCCCGGCGTGCCGGACAGCACCTGGCGGCAGGTGTCGGTGACCGCCCGGGAGTGCCTGGGCGCGGCCAAGTGCCCGGCCGGCGAGGAGTGCTTCGCGGAGAAGGCCAAGGCCGAGGCCGGCAAGGCCGACATCGTGGTGACCAACCACGCGCTGCTGGCCATCGACGCCATGGACGGCCGGCCGGTGCTCCCCGAGCACGACGTGGTGGTCGTCGACGAGGCGCACGAGCTGGTGGACCGGGTCACCGGGGTGGCCACCGCCGAGCTGACCGCGGGCGTGATCGGCACCGCCGCCCGCCGGCTGGGCAAGCTCGTCGACCAGGCCGTCGCGGACCGGCTCGCCGAGGCCGGTGAGGGTCTCGGGCTGGTGCTGGAGGACCTGCCGCCCGGCCGCTGGGAGTCGCTCCCCCGGGCCGCCGCCGGGGCGCTCTCGGCGGTGCGCGACGCGGCCGGCACCTGCCGGATGTCCCTGGGCGGCGAGCGCCGCGAGGACCCGGACGCGGCCGGCGGGCGCAAGGTCGCCCAGGCCGCGCTGGACGAGGTCGCCGACACCGCGGTCCGGCTGCTGGCCGCGTTCGACGAGCCCGACCCGGCCAAGCGCCGCGACGTGGTGTGGCTGGCCGAGCAGGGCCCGGACGGCGCCCGGCACAAGGTGCTGCGGGCCGCGCCGCTGTGGGTCGGCGGGCTGCTGCGCGAGCGGCTGTTCGGCCGCTCGACGGTCGTGCTCACCTCGGCCACACTGGCCCTGGGCGGCAACTTCGACGCGCTGGCCCGGCAGTGGGGCCTGCCGCCCTCGGCAGCGGCCGCCGGCGGCGCCGACGACCCGGTTCCGGATCCGGACGCGCCGAAGTGGTCCGGCATGGACGTCGGCTCGCCGTTCGCGCACGCCCGCAGCGGCATCCTGTACGTCGCCAAGCGGCTGCCCCCGCCCGGCCGCGACGGCCTGCCGCCGTCCTACCTGGACGAGATCGCCGGATTGGTGGAGGCGGCCGGCGGGCGCACGCTGGGCCTGTTCTCCTCGATGCGGGCGGCCAAGCAGGCCACCGAGGCGCTGCGCGGGCGGCTGGAGACCCCGCTGCTGTGCCAGGGCGAGGACTCCACGATGCTGCTGGTCAAGAAGTTCGCCGAGGACGAGGAGACCTCGCTGTTCGGCACCCTGTCGCTGTGGCAGGGGGTGGACGTGCCCGGGCCGTCGCTGTCCTGCGTGATCATCGACCGGATCCCGTTCCCGCGCCCGGACGACCCGCTGGTCTCGGCCCGGCAGCGGGCCACCGACGCCCGCGGCGGCAACGGGTTCCTCTCGGTGTCGGCCACGCACGCGGCGCTGCTGCTGGCCCAGGGCGCCGGCCGGCTGCTGCGCGGGATGGACGACCGCGGCGTGGTGGCGATCCTCGACCCCCGGCTGGCCACCGCCCGCTACGGCGGCTTCCTCCGGGCCAGCCTCCCCCCGTTCTGGGCCACCGACGACCGGGACAAGGTGCACGCCGCCCTCCGCAGGCTGCGAGGCACCGGGTAGGGCTGTCACCGCCCCTCGCTCGCCCGGACGCCCTCGTGGGCGGCCGGTGCCGGGCGCGGGAGCAGGAAGCAGGCCAGCCAGGCCACCGCGAACAGCACCAGGCCGATGAGCAGGCTGGTCCGGACGGCCTGCACGGCGCCGTCGCCGGCGGCGAGCCCCGCGAAGTACGCGGTGCCGACGGTGGCCGGCCCGGCGGCCGCGCCGAGCTGGACGACGGTGTTGAGCACGCCGGAGGCCGCGCCGACCTCGGCCGGACCGGCGCCGGTGAGCGTGATGAACATCAATGAGGAGGCACCGAGACCGAGCCCGGCACCGTAGAGCAGGACCGGGACCACGAGCTGCCACGGGCTGAGGTC
>DASQMQ010000569.1:0-1789 GCA_035645455.1 Pseudonocardia sp. | reverse complement strand
CGGGTGGTCGACGATGCCCCGGACGAGGTGGTCCAGCGCGTCCGCGAGCACGCTCACGACCGGGTGGCCTCGGTGGCCTCACCCTCGGTGCCGGTCGCCTCGTTCTCGCTGCGGGGCCTGCGGTCACCCTTCTTGCGCGGGGTGGTGGCCTCGGTGCTGGGCTCCTCGCCCGCCGCGGCCAGCGCGGCCTGGAACCGGGCCAGCCGGTCGACCTTCTCCGGCTGCGGCTTGAGGGTGCCCTCGGTGCCGGGCAGGCCCTTGAACTTCTGCCAGTCGCCGGTGATCTTCAGCAGGTGCTGCACCGGCTCGGTCGGCTGCGCGCCGACGCCCAGCCAGTACTGGGCCCGCTCGGAGTCGACCTCGATCAGGCTCGGCTCGTTCTTCGGGTGGTACTTGCCGATGGTCTCGATGGCCCGGCCGCTGCGGCGGCTGCGGGCGTCGGCGACGACGATGCGGTAGTAGGGCTGGCGGATCTTGCCCAACCTCATCAGCTTGATCTTGACGGCCACGCTGTCTGGTGCTCCTCGCGGATCTGGTGGTGCTACGGGGTGAGCCTGCGCCGCTCGCGTGGGGTACGGGCTGCGCTCACTCGGAGTGTGCGGCCGCGGCACGGTAGAGGGCCTGCCGCGGGTCAGTCGGCCATTCTGCCAGACGGGGCGCGCGGTGGCGCCCACCGGGAGTCCGGGTGCCCGGGCTCACGCCAGCGGGACGACGCCGAGCAGGGCCAGCAGCAGCGCCACGCCGGGCAGCAGGTTGTTGATCTGGTGGGCGATGATGCTGGCCAGCAGCCGTCCGGTGTAGAGCCGGGCGGCGGCGATCGGGATGGCGACCACCAGCAGCAGCGGCGTCCGGGTGAACTCGAAGTGGGCCAGCGCGAACAGCAGCGTGGAGACCGCGAACGCCACCCGCGGCCCGGCCAGCTTCTCCACCCCGCCCCAGAGCAGCCCGCGGTAGACGATCTCCTCGCACAGCGGGGCCAGCAGCACCACGATCAGGAAGATCAGCACGGCCACCGGGACCGAGGCCCGGGTGGCGCTGAAGACCTCCCCCACCGCCGAGGTCGCGCCCTCCCCGACGATGGCCACGAACAGCACCGACGCCGGGATGGTGACCACCAGCCCGCCGACGCCGAACGCGACGCCCAGCCCGACGTCGCGCCAGGTCCAGTCCAGCCGCAGGTCCGCACGGGGACCGTTGCCGCGCAGCCGGGTGATCAGCAGCGCGGTCCCGGCGGCGAGCACCGTGGGCACGCCCAGGGCGAGGGCCAGCCCACCCGCTCCGACCTGCCCGCCGCCGACCACCAGGAAGCCGACCAGGAACGACGCCGCCAGGAAGACCACCTCGACGAGCAGGTAGGCGCCCAGGCCCCAGCGGTGGGTCCGCGGTGCGGCCGGCTCCGGCCGGGGCGGCTGCTGCGGCGGGTGGCCGGTGGTCGCCGGGTACCCGGCCGGCGCCGCCCACGGGTCGACGGCGACCGTTGCCGACGCCGGGACGGTGCCGACCGGGCCCGGAGCTGTGGCGGTCCCGGTGGGGCCGGGCGGGCCCGGCACGGGGTGCTCCGGCGTCGCGCTGCCCGCAGTCGCGGTGGCGGAGGCCGCGGCCTCCGGGATCCCGCCGTCCGGCGTGGTGCCGTAAGCGATCGCGCCGTCCGGGGACGTGCCGTACGGGATCGCGCCGTCCTGAATCCCGCCGTCCCGAATGCCGCCGTCCGGGGGCCCGCTGCCCGGGTTGCCGCCGCCCGGGGTCCCGCTGCCCGGGGTCCCGCTGCCCGGGCCGGCGTCGGCGGGAG
>DASQMQ010000568.1:0-3212 GCA_035645455.1 Pseudonocardia sp. | reverse complement strand
CCCTCCCGGTCGGTGAGCCGGGCCTCGGCCAGCGCGGTCCGCCCGCCCAGGTGGACCAGCAGTCCTTCGCACCGCACCCGGCCGGAGCCCGCGGTCAGCGCGCGCAGGAACTTCACCGACAGGTCCAGGCTGGTGTAGCGGGCCCCGAGCGGCAGCGCGGAGTGCACCGCGCAGCCCGCGGCCGAGTCCAGCAGGGTGGCGTAGACGCCGCCGTGCACCGACCCGATCGGGTTGAAGTGGAACTCCGCGGGCTCCAGCCCGAACACCACCCGACCCTCCTCGACCTCCTCGATGGTGAAGCCGAGGGTGTGCGCGATCGGCGGGCCCGGCACCTCGCCCGAGGCCATCATGCGCAGGAAGGTCAATCCGTCGACCTCGGCGGCGGCCGCCGCGGTGCGCATCGGGTCCTCCCAGCTGTGCATTCGTTCACGGGTGCCGCTCGGGGCCGCGGCGGCGGTCGATGCGGGCTCGGTGACGGTCATACGGGCTCCTCGACGGCGCGAACGGGGACAGCGGGAACGGGAACGGCGGGGGCAGCGGGCAGCCGGGTGCGGCCGGCGGCGATCCCGCACAGCGCGGTGAGCAGCGCCGTCGCGGTCATCACCAGCCAGCCGGCCCGGAAGGTGCCCAGGTCGGCCGAGCCGGCCAGGGCGGACAGCAGCACCGCGATGCCGAGCACGGCGCCGATCTGGCGGGCGCAGGTGCCGACCGCGCTGCCGGTGCCGAAGTGCGCGGCCGGCAGCCGGGCCACGCTGGCCGTGGCCAGCCCGGAGTAGACCAGGCCGACCCCGGTGCCGGTGAGCAGCGTGGCCGGCAGGAACACCGCGAGGTAGGCCGGGTCGGGCCCGATCCGGGTGGCGAACAGCAGGCAGCCGGCGGCGAACAGCACCCCGCCGGACACGATCGCGGGTCGGGCGCCGAACCGGTCGGACACCCGGCCGCCCACCGCCGACGCGGCCGAGGCCATGATCGGCCCGGGCGTCACGGCCACCCCCGCGGCCAGCACGCCGTAACCCCACACCCCGGTCATGAACAGCACGTTGGACAGCAGCAGCGCGTAGAAGCCGGCGGAGAAGACCAGGTAGCCGAGCACCGCCGCGGAGAAGGCGCGCACCCGGAACAGTTCGGGGGCGACCAGCGGGGCGCGCACCCGGGCGCTGCGCCAGGCGAACAGCGCGACCAGCAGGGCGCCGCCGACCAGCGGACCGAGCGTGCCGGGGGTCGTCCAGACGCCGCCCTCGCCGTTGACGATGCCCAGCGAGACCAGGGCGACGCCGGCGCCGAGCAGCAGCACGCTGAGCGGGTCGGGCAGTCCGGCGTCCGGGTCGCGCGACTCGGCCAGCACCCGCAGCGCGACCACCAGCGCCACCGCAGCCAGCGGCACGTTCACCAGGAACACCGCCCGCCAGCCGAACGACTCGACCAGCAGCCCGCCCAGCGCGGGTCCGGTGGCCGCGGCGATGCCCCCCATGGCGCCCCAGGTGCCGACGGCGGCGCCCCGCCGCTCGGGCGGGAACGCCGGCAGCAGCAGAGCCAGCGAGGACGGCACCAGCAGCGCGGCGGCGACGGCCTGCAGCACCCGGGCCGCGACCAGCACCGGTGCGCTCGGGGCGACCGCGCACAGCGCCGAGGCCAGCGCGAACAGCGCCAACCCCGCGGTGAACACCCGGCGCCGGCCGAGCAGGTCGGCGAGCCGGCCGGCCGGGATCAGCAGCGCGGCGAACACCACGTTGTACGCGCCGAAGACCCAGGACAGGTCGGCCAGCGAGGTCGACGCGAACGACGTCGTGATCGCCGGGAAGGCGATGTTGACGATGGTGACGTCCAGGAACGCCAGGAAGGTGGCGAGCGAGCAGACCGCGAGCACGGCGGCCGGCCGTCGCGTCGGCCCCGGCTGAGTCCCCATGAGAAATGCAGCGTAGGTAAGCTGGGTTGTCGGGCGCAACCCCGCTATCCTGGCCCGGTGGACTGGGCCCGATTCGACAGCACCCGATGCTCGGTGGCGCGCGCCGCCGGGGTGGTCGGCGACGCCTGGACGGTGCTCGTGCTGCGCGACCTGTTCAACGGCATCCGCCGCTTCGACGACCTCACCGCACACCTGGGCATCGCCCGCAACGTGCTCACCCGGCGGCTGGCCACGCTGGTGGCCGAGGGCATCGTGGTGAAGGTCCCCTACCGCGACCCGGGCAGCCGGGAGCGCCACGAGTACCGGCTCACCGAGGCCGGCCGGGACCTGCGCCCGATCATCCTGGCCATGCTGGCCTGGGGCGACGTCCACCGGGCCGACGGCTTCGGCCCGCCGATGCGCGTCGAGCACGCCGACTGCGGCACGCCCGTGCACCTCGAACTGCGCTGCGACGAGGGCCATCCGATCGACGCCCGCACCCGGCTGCGCGCCGTCCCGGGCCCGGGCGCCCGCGTCGCGGAGTAGCGCTGCCGACTGCTACCTGTCCCGCCACCGGAGCGGCGAAATCCGCAGCGCGGCGTCGGCGATTCTCGTCGCCGCCTGCAGGTCGGGCGCGTCCAGCAGCCGTCCGACGTGCTCTTCGAGCACACCACGCAGCCGCGGTTGCTCCTGCAGCAGATGAGGTCGGGCCAGGATCAGTGCCCACAGCGTGTGCACGTTCAACGCTGGGTGGGGCGACCCGGACGCACTCGCGGCGCCAAAATGCTCCATCAGCCGCGCGCCGGACCAGCGATGACCGGCCGGCTCCGACATGAAGCTGTCATCGATCACAAGCAGCGCGCAGTGGTGCTGGGCGACCTCGCCGCCGTCGAGGTCGCGGCGGAGAACCCGACCGAGGCGTGTCACCACATCAGCGCGGCGCTCGACGAGCTCGACCGGACCTGGTACGCGGTGGCGATGGACCGGATCCGCGACGTCCGGCGCCGGCTGCACCGCTGGCAGGACGACCCCTGCGTGCGCGACCTCGACGACCGCCTGTTCGGCTGGGACGCCACCCTCAGCGCGATCCGGAGTTGAGCGCATCGACCAGTGCCGGGAGCTCGGCCAAGCTGTCGATCCGGAGCGTCGGG
The DNA here is from genome assembly GCA_035645455.1 of Pseudonocardia sp. Classification (GTDB taxonomy): domain Bacteria; phylum Actinomycetota; class Actinomycetes; order Mycobacteriales; family Pseudonocardiaceae; genus Pseudonocardia. Next base: position 176 of record DASQMQ010000568.1, on the reverse strand, counting down.
ACGCGCGCCGCATCCGGGTCGTGCTGCTGGATCGTGCCCCAGGGACCTCGCCTGAGCAGGGCCGTGGCGAAGCCCGATCCGGCAGCGGGACGCACGTCGTTGTCCAGGCGGTCACCCACGTAGAGGGTCTCGCCCGGCCGGCTGGGGGACAGCTTGGCGACCTCGGCGAAGAACGC
>DASQMQ010000567.1:0-10733 GCA_035645455.1 Pseudonocardia sp. | reverse complement strand
GGCTCACCGCGTGGAACACGGTGACCAGCTCGTGGTAGCCGTCGGGCCGTGGCGCGCCCACCTCGAGATGCAAGTTGATCTTGGCGGGCACGCGCACGGTGACCGGGGTCGGGACGGCGGCGGGCACCCGTCAACCCTACGTGCGGCCCGGATCAGGCCGCCGAGGGCACGGTCGCAGCGGCCGGTTTGACCAGATGCCGCGGGGTGGCGAAGGCCAGCACCGCGGCCAGCCCGGCCACCAGCACGGCCGCCGGCAGCAGCAGGGCCTGCGCCATGGCCGTGCTGAACCCCTCGTGCAGGGCCGGCGGCAGCTGCGCGACGCCGAGCTCCGCGCTGCCCCCGCCCGGCACCGCGGGCAGCAGCGCGGCCAGCCGCGACTGCATGAGCACCGCGATGCCGGCGCTGCCCAGCACCGCACCGACCTGGCGCGTGGTGTTGTAGACCCCGGCACCGGCCCCGGCGTGCGCCATCGGGAGGTTGCGCGTCGCGGCGGTGCCGACCGGGGCCCAGATGAACCCGTTGGCCACGCCGAGCAGGGCGATCGGCAGCAGCAGCTGCCAGATCGGGGTGGTCGGGGTCATCACCGCGGCCAGCCAGACCAGCGCCACCGGGAAGGCGACCATGCCGATGCCGGCCACCCACCGCGGGTGCGCCCGGTCGGTCAGCCGGCCGACGAACGGCGCCAGCACGCCGGACACCACCGCCAGCGGGGCCAGCAGCAGCGCCGACCCGGTCGGGCTCAGCCCCAGCACGCCCTGCGCGTAGAAGATCAGCGGGAAGATCATCGCGGTCACCGCGAAGCCGATCGTGGTGATGGCCACGGTGGCCAGGCTGAAGTTGCGATCCCGGAACAGCCCGAGGTGCAGCAGCGGCTCAGCCCGGTTGCGGGCCTGCCAGAACAGGAACCCGGCCAGCACGACGACCCCGGCGATGATCAGCGACCACACCGAGACCGGGCCGACGATGGTCCCCCAGTCGTAGGCCTGACCCTCCTGGATGCCGAACACCAGCAGGAACATCCCGACCGCGCTGAGCACCACGCCGAGCAGGTCGAACCGGCGCACCGAGGTCGGCAGCTCGGGCACCAGCCGGGCGGCCAGCACCAGGCCGACCACGCCGACCGGGACGTTGATGAAGAAGATCCACTCCCAGCCCAGGCCGTCCACCAGCACCCCGCCCAGGATCGGCCCGACCAGCGTGGCGACCCCGGCGACCGCGCCCCACAGGCTCATCGCCCGCCCGCGCGCCTCCGCCGGGAACGTCCGGGTGATCACGGCCATGGTCTGCGGGGTCATCATGGCCGCGCCCAGCCCCTGCACCACCCGTGCGGCGATCAGCCCGTCGAGGCTGCTGGTCAGCCCGCACCACAGCGAGGCCAGCGTGAACACCGCCAGCCCGGCCAGGTAGACCCGGCGCGGGCCGAACCGGTCGCCCAGCCGGCCGGTGATCAACAGCGGCACGGCGTAGGCCAGCAGGTACGCGCTGGTCACCCACACCACGCCGTCGACGTCCGCGCCCAGGTCGGCCATGATCGCCGGCGTCGCCACGGAGACGATCGTCGAGTCGACCAGGATCATGAAGAATCCCAGGACCAGCGCCCACAGCGCCGGCCACGGGCTGCGCCCGGGCGGGCCCTGCGCCGCGGTCGGGGTCACGGCCTGCTCGGCCATTCCAGCTCCTCGCTCTCCAGTCGGGGCTCTCCGGTCGGGCGGCCGGCCCGCACAGCCGGTCGCGCCCCGCGGTGGTCGCGTCGATCACGACGTCCCGGTCCGGTGCCGTGGGCCGGGCGGTGTCGACCTCCACCGCGAGGATGCGCTCCGCCGGCGGGTCCAGCACCTCGACGCGGGACGGGGTCAGGTCGTAGCGGGCGAGCGGGCGGCCAGCCGGGCGAAGTCGGCGATGTCGAGGGTCTCGGCCCGGGCGAGCGGGGCGATGCCGGCGGCCCGCAGGGCGTCCTCGGCCGCGGCCGGCGATCCGGCCCAGCCGGCCAGCCCCGACCGCAGCGCCTTGCGGCGCTGCGCGAAAGCGGCGTCGACGAGCGCGAACACCGCGCTGCGTTCACCGGGCGGGGGGTCGCGGCGGTCGAAGGCGAGCAGCCCGGAGTCGACGTTGGGCACCGGCCAGAAGACCGCCCGCGGCACCGGCCCGGCCCGGCGCGCGGCCGCGTACCAGGCCAGCTTGGCGCTGGGCACGCCGTAGGCCCGGCTGCCCGGGCCCGCGGCCAGTCGCTCGGCCACCTCGGCCTGCACCATGACCAGTCCGCGGCGGATCCCGGCCAGCTCGGCCAGCAGGTGCAGCACGACCGGCACCCCGACGTTGTAGGGCAGGTTCGCGACGATCGCGGTCGGCGCCGGACCGGGCAGGTCGGCCGCGCGCACGCGCAGGGCGTCAGCGGTGGTGACGGTCAGCCGGTCGGCCAGTGCCGGCGCCCGGTCGGCCACGGTGACCGGCAGCCGAGCGGCGAGCACCGGGTCGATCTCCACCGCGTGCACCGCGGCCACCGCCGGCAGCAGCCCCAGCGTCAACGACCCCAACCCCGGCCCGACCTCCAGGACGACGTCGTCGGCCGTCAGCTCGGCCGCCCGGACGATCCGGCGGACCGTGTTCGGGTCGTGCACGAAGTTCTGCCCGAGGCGCTTGGTCGGGCGCAGCCCCAGGTCCTCGGCGAGGCCCCGGACCTCGGCCGGGCCGAGCAGGCGTGCCGCGTCGTCGCTCACCGGGCCAGCGTGCCCGGTGCTCCCCCGCTCCCCCGCACCGGGCCACCTCGTGGCGAGCGAGCGGGCCGCTGTGCCAACCGGGTTGGGCGACAGCGCCACTCGTCCGACCCGCACCAGCCAACGCCCGAACCCCTCCGACGACGAGCGAGCGGGCCGCCGGGCTCAACAGGTTGGGCGACAGCGCCGCTCGCCCGACCCCCGGGAGGGCGGGAACGGCTAGCGGGGCAGGCCGAGCTTGCGGGAGCAGGCGGGCCAGGCGCCGTAGCCGCCGCGGTCGTCGCGGAGCTTGCTCGCGACCGCCATCTGCTCGCCCGGGCTGGCCTGGTGCGGCAGCGGGGCGTAGGCGTCGCCGCCGTAGGCCTTCCAGGTGCGCGCGTCGAACTGCAGACCGCCGTAGTAGCCGTTGCCGGTGTTGATCGACCAGTTGCCGGTCGCCTCGCACTGGGCCAGCCGCTCCCAGGTGGCCTCGTCGGACACCGCGGGAGCCACGCCGTCGGCGGTGTCGACCTCCTCCGCGGCGACCTCGTCGTTGGTGCCGACCCGGACCACCCGCGGCTGCGGCGGCGTGGTGCCGCCGGCGCGCACCTGCTCGCGGCTCATCTCCTGGCCGTTCTGCACGTGCACGCGCATGATCGCGGTCTGCTCGCCCGGCCGGCCCTGCTCGACGACCTTCTTCTCGCCGCGCGGCATCTGCGGGTCCTCGATGACCTGCTCCGGCGCCGGGATCTCGCGGATCTCCAGGACCTCGCCGATCCCGTTGCGGACGACCTGGACGCTGGTGCCCTCGGTCAGCGGGGTGTCCCCGGCCGGGACCGAGACGTCGTCCGGGCCGAGTTCGATGCCGCGCTCGGCGAGCAGCGCGGCGACGGTGCCGGCGGTGGTGGTGAGCTGCTCGGGCGCGGCGGTCCCGTCGGCGAGCGACACCGCCCGGGGGATCCGCAGCTCCAGCGCCATGCCGGCGAGCGGGATGGCCGAGGCCGGGGCGGCGGACATCTGGATCGGCTGCACCTCGACGCCGATCCCGCGCAGGGCCTCGTCGACGGAGTTGGCGGTGGTCCAGATCTGCCGCTCGGAGCCGCCCTCGACCAGGGTGAGCAGCCGGGCGCGCTCGACGATGATCTGGTCGCCGTGGGCCAGCCCGGTCGGCGGCGCGGGCGAGACGCGGTCCTGCGGGGTGGCGATCATCCCCGCGCCGGCCAGCGCGGAGCCGACGTCCGGGGCGAAGGTGTGCAGGGTCCGCTCGCTGCCGTCGACGATCAGCGTGACGGTCTTGCCGGCGGCCAGCGCGGTGGCGCCCCCGCCAAGCAGCGCGACCAGGACGGTCAGCACGGCGACCCGCGCGAGTGCGCCACCGGTGCCGCGGACGGGCTCCGGGGCGCGCCGTCGACGACCGGACACCGGCGCCGGACGCTCGGCCACCGCGGTGGCGGTGCGGGCGGCCGGGGCGACGGCGGCGAACCGGTTGGTCTCCGGCTCCTCGAACGCCGGCCCGCGGTCGGCGTCGGTGGCCGGTGCGGTGGTCGGTGCGGTGGGGACGACGCGGACCGGGCCGGTCGGCGCGTCGACGTCGTCCGCCGGTCGGGGCGTGGTGGGCGCGAAACGACCGGTGGGGCCACCGAGCGGATCGGCGGGATCGGCGGGATCGCCGACCGCCTGGCCGGCCCAGTTCGCCGGGGCGACCTGGTCGGTCGGGGCGGGCGCGCCGGGAGCCGGGTGGAAGTCGGTGTCGCCGAACCAGTCCTGGAACGCACCGGTGGCCGCGTCCACACCGGTGGCGGACGCGGTGGGTTCGACCTGGACGCGCGCAGCGCGGCGGCGAGCGCGTGCAGAGACGTCGACCACGGGCTTCCAGACGCTCGTCGTTCCGGGCAGGGGAGGTATCAGACGGTCACGGTGGCCCGGAGGCAGTGGTTCCTGGGGGAGCGCCCCGGACCACCGTGACCGCTGTGCTGGGGAGCGTTACCCCACCCCGGCTTTTTCGCGATCACAGAACCGTAACGGGGAGTGAGCGCGGGCGCCGTGCCGCAACGCCACGTGAGCGCCGAACGGGCGTGCCCCTACGCCGAGCGTGTCGGCGTTGGTCCCGCTGCGCCGCCGTCGCGGGGCGGAGGCAGCTCATCGAGCCGGAAGACCCGCTCGGCGTTGCGCCCGGCGCACTCCGCCAACCGCTCGTCGTCGACCCCGCGCAGCGCGGCCAGCCCGCGCACGGTCCACGGGAGGCAGTAGGGCTCGTTGGCCTTCCCGCGGTGCGGGTGCGGGGTGAGGAACGGGGCGTCGGTCTCGACCAGCAACCGGTCCTCCGGGACCAGGACCGCGGCCTCCTGCAGCGCCTTCGCGTTGCGGAACGTCACCGGCCCGGCGAAGGACAGCAGGTAGCCCGCGTCGACGCACTCGCGGGCCATCGCGGCATCGCCGGAGAAGCAGTGGAACACCACCGTCCCCGGCGCACCCTCCTCGCGCAGGATGCGCAGGACGTCGGCGTGCGCGTCCCGGTCGTGGATCATCAGCGGCTTGCCGAGGCGCTTGGCCAGGTCGATGTGCCAGCGGAACGCGGACTGCTGGCGCTCCGGCGGGGAGTAGTCCCAGTAGTAGTCCAGACCGGTCTCCCCCACCGCGACCACGCGGGGGTCCGCGGCCAGCCGCTCGATCTCGGCGAGGTCCTCCGGGCCGAGATCAGCGGTGCGGGTGGGGTGCAGGGCGACCGCCGCGGTGACCCGGGGGTCCCACTGGGCGGCCTCGACCACCCACCGCGCCGACGGCAGGTCGTCGGCCACCGTGACCGCCCGCGCCACCCCCACCGCCGCCGCCCGGTCCATCACCGCGACGACGTCGGCCGCGGACTCGCACCCGCACGCGTCGAGATGGGTGTGCGCGTCCACCGTCGCCACCCCCAACGGCGCCGGCGCCTCCGGCCGCTCCCGCCGCCCGCTCACCCGGGCCCGCCGCTGGTCGTCCCGGCCGCCGGTTCAGGAAGGCCACCTTGCTGAACCCCGGGTTCAGGAAGGCCACCTTCCTGCCCTCTGCGGACCTGAAGGTGGCCTTCCTGAACAGCGCGGGGGGTCGGCACGGTCAGGGCTGGACGGGGGCCCAGGAGGGGCCGGTCTCGCCGAGGCCGGGGTCGAGCTTGGTGAAGATCGGGGACGGCTTGGCCAGCGGGCGGCCGATCTCCACCGGGGTGGACGCCCACCGGGCCTGCTCCCCGGCGTAGTCCCCGGTCAGCACGGGGTACCCGGGGCCGTCGCCGAGGTCGTCGACCTCCCGGATCTCCGGCTGCGCCGCCCACACCCCCGACCCGCCCAGTGCCTCGTGCACCTGCTGGGCCGAGTGCGGGAGGAACGGCGTGAGCAGCGTGTTCGCGTCCTGCACCACCTGCAGCGCGGTGTGCAGGATGGTGTCCCGGCGGTCCGGGTCGTCCTTGCGCTTCCACGGCTCCTGGTCGGACAGGTACCGGTTGGCCGCGGTGACCACCCGCATCGCCTCGCCGGAGGCCTGCTTGAACTTGCTGCGCGCCAGCAGGCCGCCCACGGTGTCGAAGCCCTTGCGGGAGAACGCCAGCAACTCGGCGTCGGCCTCGGTGGGCGCGGTCGGCTTCGGGATCGACCCGACGTTCTTGTGCGCCATCGAGATCGACCGGTTGACCAGGTTGCCCCACTCGTTGGCCAGCTCGAAGTTGGTCCGCCGGACGAACTCGTCCCAGGTGAAGTCGGTGTCCTGGTTCTCCGGGCCGGCCACCGAGATGAAGTAGCGCAGCGCGTCCGGGCCGAACTCGCGCAGGAAGTCGGTGACGTAGATGACCGTGCCGCGGCTGGTCGAGAACTTCGAGCCGCTCATGGTCAGGAACTCCGAGGACACGATCTCGCTCGGCAGGTTGAGCGTGCCGAACGCGCCGGGGGTGCCGCCGTGGTCGCCCGCGCCGTTCTGCCCGAGCAGCAGCGCCGGCCAGATCACCGAGTGGAAGACGATGTTGTCCTTGCCCATGAAGTAGTAGCCCCGCGCGGCCGGGTCGGTCCACCACTGCTTCCAGGCATCCGGGTCGGGGCCGCGGCGGGCCCACTCGACCGAGGCCGAGAGGTAGCCGATCACCGCGTCGAACCAGACGTAGAGCCGCTTCATCGGCTGGTCGCGCCAGCCGTCCAGGGGTACCCGGACACCCCAGTCCAGATCGCGGGTGATCGCCCGCGGCTTGAGGTCGTCCACCAGGTTGGTGGCGAACCGCAGCACGTTCGGCCGCCAGTCGGTGCGCTGGGACAGCCACGACCCCAACGACCCGGCGAACGCCGGCAGGTCCAGGAAGAAGTGCTCGGTCTCGACGAACTTCGGGACCTCACCGTTGATCCTGGACCGCGGGTTGATCAGGTCGGCCGGGTCGAGCTGGTTGCCGCAGTTGTCGCACTGGTCGCCGCGGGCGGCGTCGTAGCCGCAGATCGGGCAGGTGCCCTCGACGTAGCGGTCGGGCAGGGTGCGCCCGGTGGACGGGCTGATCGCGCCCATCTGGGTGCGCGGCACCACGTAGCCGTTCTTGTGCAGCGCCAGGAACAGCTGCTGGGTGACCTCGTGGTGGTTGGAGGTCGTGGTCCGGGTGAACAGGTCGTAGCCCAGGCCCAGCCCGTGCAGGTCCTCGACGATCACCCGGTTGTACTTGTCGGCGAGCTGGCGGGCGGTGAGCCCCTCGGCGTCGGCCTGCACCTGGATCGGGGTGCCGTGCTCGTCGGTGCCGCTGACCATCAGCACCCGGTCACCGACCATCCGCCGGTAGCGGGAGAAGACGTCGGAGGGCACACCGAAGCCGGACACGTGGCCGATGTGCCGGGGACCGTTGGCGTAGGGCCACGCCACGGCGGTCAGGACGGACGAACTCATGCGATCAGCGTAGGCCCCGCCCGCCAGCGCGTTCCCGGTGCGGCGGCTAGCCCACCGCGCCGCGCAGCTCGCTCAGCGCCCGTTCCACCCCGGTCCGGGACGGGGCGGTCCCGGCGGTCACCGCCAGGTGGTACTCGTCCAGTTCGCGGGCGGCCCCGGCGATCAGCTCGCGGCCCTCGGGCGGAGCGTCCCGACCGGCCACGTCCAGCCGCAACGCCCAACCGTCGATCTCCAGCCGCCCGGCGTGCGCGTAGACCACGTCCTCGACGGCCGGGTCCGCGTCGCCGGGCTCGCCGACGACCTCGGCAGCCAGCTCGGCCAGTCCGCGGTCGAGCCCCGTGGTGTACGCCGTCCAGGTGCGGTCGTCGACGTCGGCGCAGGTCTCGTGCACCCGCCGCAGGTGGTCGTGCAGCACCCGCAGCGCGGCCCGCACGCCGTCGGCCGCGTCCGGGCGGAGGTCGGCGATGTCGGCGGCCACCCCGTCCAGCCGCATCCCCAGCTCCGCCAGGCGCAGTTGCGCAGGTCCGTCGGGGAGATCCGTCACACCGGGAGGCTAGGCCGTGCCCGGCCGGTCCGACCAGCCGGGGAACGCTGACCGGCTGCCACCGGGAGGTCACCGGCTCGACTACGCTGGCAGGGTGAACGTAGAGGTCACGCCCCTGCCCGGGATCGGGGTCCGCAAGGACTTCGCGCTGCGCGGCGGCCGGCGCATCGGCGTCGTCACGCACCGCGACGGCAAGCTCGAACTCATCATCTCGAAGGCCGACGACCCGGACGCCTGCGTTGCCGAACTGCCACTGACGGTCGACGAGGCGAGCGCCCTGGCCAACCTGCTCGGCGCGCCGCAACTGGTCGCCCAGCTCACCGACGAGCACCGGGATCTGCCGGGCATCCGCACCCGGCAGATCCCGGTCGGCCCCCCGTTCGACGGGCGCACGCTGGGCGACACCGCCCTGCGCACCCGCACCGGCGTCTCCGTCGTCGCCGTCATGCGGGCCGGTCAGATCCACCCCAGCCCGGCCCCGGACTTCACGCTGACCGCGGGCGACCTGATGGTCACCGTCGGCACGACGGAGGGGCTCGACAACGCTGTCAAGATCCTCAAGCGGGGCTGAGGCCGGGTGGACCACACCGCCCTGGAGCTGATCGAGCTCGGGGCCGTGTTCTTCGGGCTGGGCCTGCTGGGCAGGCTGGCCGGCCGCATCGGGCTCTCGCCCATCCCGCTGTACCTGATCGGCGGGCTGTTCTTCGGCACCGGCGGGGTGATCCCGCTGACCGGCATCGAGAACTTCACCACGATCGCCGGCGAGGTCGGCGTGATCCTGCTGCTGCTCCTGCTGGGCCTGGAGTACTCGGCCTCGGAGCTGGTGACCGGGATGAAGCGGTCCTGGACGGCGGGCCTGCTGGACATCGTGCTCAACGCCGCGCCCGGGGCGGCCGTGGCGCTGCTGCTCGGCTGGGGACCGGTCGGCGCGTTCGTGATGGCCGGGGTCACCTACATCTCCTCGTCCGGGATCGTCGCCAAGGTCCTCACCGACCTGGGCCGGCTGGGCAACCGGGAGACCCCGGTGGTGCTGTCCATCCTGGTGTTCGAGGACCTGGTGATGGCGGTCTACCTGCCGATCCTGATCACGGTGCTGGTCGGGGTCGGGCTGCTCGGCGGGCTGACCGCGGTGGCGATCTCGGTCGCCGTGGTGGCGGTCGTGCTGGTGATCGCGCTGCGCTACGGCCGCATCGTGTCCCGGGTGGTCGACTCCCCGGACCGCGAGGTGTTCCTGCTCAAGGTGCTCGGGCTGGCGCTGCTGGTGGCCGGGTTCGCCTCGGCGCTGCAGGTCTCCGCGGCGGTCGGGGCGTTCCTGCTGGGCATCGCGATCAGCGGGTCGACCGCGGAGAACGCCACGAAGCTGCTCGAACCGCTGCGCGACCTGTTCGCCGCGGTGTTCTTCGTGGTGTTCGGCCTGAACACCGACCCGTCCACCATCCCGCCGGTGCTGGGCTGGGCGGTCGTGCTGGCCGTGGCGACGACGGCCACGAAGCTGGCCACCGGCTGGTGGGCGGCCCGCCAGGTCGGGATCGGACCGCTGGGCCGGGCCCGCGCCGGGGCGGCGCTGGTCGCCCGCGGCGAGTTCTCGATCATCATCGCCGGGCTGGCCGTCGGGGTCCCCGGGATACCGGCCGAGCTGGCCGCGCTGACCACCACCTACGTGCTGCTGATGGCGGTGCTCGGCCCGGTGGCGGCGCGGGTGGTGGAGCCGGTGGCCCGCTGGACCCGGGCCCGCGTCCCGGTCCGCACCGACCCCGCCCCCAGCCCCGGCTCCTGACCCCGTCAGGGGCGGGTGGCGAGGGCGGCGTTGTAGAGGTCCCGCTTCGGCACGCCCGCCGCGCCCGCGACGGCGCTGACGGCGTCCTTGAGGCGCTCGCCGTCGGCCACCCGCTCGTGGACGGCGTCCACCAACGACTCCACCGGTGGAGCCGTGGCCGGGGCGGCCCCGGCCAGCACCACCGTGATCTCGCCGCGGACCGGGCCCTCCTCGGCCCAGGCCGCCAGCTCGTCGAGGGGGCCGCGCAGCACCTCCTCGTAGGTCTTGGTCAGCTCGCGGCACACCGCGGCCGCCCGGTCCGCGCCGAGCACGTCGACCGCGGCGGACAGCGTCGCGGCCAGCCGGTGCGGCGACTCGAAGAACACCACCGCCCGCGGCTCGACGCGCAGCGTCTCCAGCCAGCGCCGCCGCTCCCCGTCGCGGCGGGGGGCGAAGCCCTCGAAGCAGAACCGCTCGGCCGGGAGCCCCGACAGCACCAGCGCCGTGGTCACCGCGGACGGGCCGGGCAGGCAGGTGACCGGCAGCCCGGCCGCGACGGCGGCCGCCACGATCCGGTAGCCGGGGTCGGACACCATCGGCATCCCGGCGTCGCTGACCACCAGCACGGTCCGGCCGGCCCGGACCTCGTCGAGCAGTCCGGGCAGCCGGGCGACCTCCACCGCGTCGTAGTGGCTGACCACCCGCCCGCCGACGGTCGCGCCGAGCGCCGTGGCCAGCGAGCGCAGCCGGCGGGTGTCCTCGGCCGCGATCACGTCGGCGGTGGCGATGGCCTCGACCAGCCGCGCCGACGCGTCCCGGGCCTGGCCGAGCGGCGTCGCGGCCAGCACGAGCCGGC
>DASQMQ010000566.1:0-4504 GCA_035645455.1 Pseudonocardia sp. | reverse complement strand
ATCCGGTTCGCGGTCGACATCACCTCGTGGCCACTGCTCGGCGAGCGCCAGTCACTGGAGCGGGCGGTGCTGAACCTGCTGGACAACGCGGCGAAGTGGAGCCCACCGCACGGGCGGGTGCGGGTGCAGATGCGCCAGCTCGACGACTGGACGGTGGTGCTGGAGGTGGCCGACGCCGGTCCGGGCATCCCGGACGCCGACCTCGCCCGGGTGTTCGACCGGTTCTACCGGGCCGACACCTCCCGCACGATGCCCGGCTCCGGTCTGGGGCTGGCGATCGTCCGGCAGGTGGCGGTGCGGCACGGCGGTGCGGTGTGGGCCGGACGGGCGCCGGAGGGCGGCGCGCTGCTCGTGCTCCGGCTGCCCGGCCGCCGCCCCGCCGACTTCGCTCACGGGCCGTGACCCGCGGCTCAAAGTGCCCGGCGTCGTCGGGCCGGATCGCCCCGGCGGGACGCGCGCTGCGCTTCCGGGTGCGGCGGTGGGCCGCCGTTACGCCGGACGAGGACCCGGGTCCGGGCCGATCGCACTCCCGATCACCGGGGGGTCACCGGAGAACCTGATCGTGCGACACGCCGATGGGTAGTTCGGTGAGCTGGGCGCGTCCAGCTATTGTCGGGTCCGGCGCAGCGCCGGATCATCGAACGGATCGGCGCCGTCACCGGGCGGACGACGGGGGACCGCGGGCCGGATCGGTCCGGGACGGTGCCCCCGATCCGGTCTGCCTCGCGCACCGGGCCGTCCCGATGGTTGACGCGGGGTGTAGTCGTCTGGTGTCGTGGGGTGGTCCCGGCCGTGGTGCCCCGCGCCCGGGCGACAAGGTGGCCGCGCCGACCGAGGACCCCTCCCCGAGGTCGGCGCGGCCCTGTCTGGTCCGGCCGGTCCGCCGTCACCCGGAGCAACCGCCGTCCCGGTACTGCCGACCGCCCTTACCGAACCGTGACGGCTGGTCCGGACGGCCGTGAACCGGCGGTGGCCGCCGCTAGTCTCATCCCGTGCGGGGTGCCCGATGACCGACCGGCCGCTGGCCCTCGTCGTCGACGACGACGTCACCGTCCGCGACGTCGTCCAGCGCTACCTCGACCGGGCGGGCTACCGGGTCGCCGTGGCCGGGGACGGGGAGCAGGCGCTGCGCGAGGTCGCCGCCCGGTCGCCCGACGTCGTCGTGCTCGACCTGATGCTGCCCCGGCTCACCGGTCTGGAGGTGTGCCGGCGGCTGCGCGGCAACGCCGCCGGGGTGCCGATCGTGATGCTCACCGCGCTGGGCGAGGAGGAGGACCGGGTGCTCGGTCTGGAGCTGGGCGCCGACGACTACGTCACCAAGCCGTTCAGCCCCCGCGAGCTGGTGCTGCGCGTCGCAGCGGTGCTGCGCCGGTCGCGGGAGCGGCCGGTCCGCGACACCGGCGACGCCCCGGTCGTCGACGGGGACCTGGCGGTGGACGTGCCGGGCCGCCGCGCGTTCCGCGCCGGTCTGCCGCTGCCGCTGACCGTGCGCGAGTTCGACCTGCTGGCCTTCCTGGTGCGCCGGCCGGGGCAGGTCTTCACCCGCGCCGAGCTGCTGGAACGGGTGTGGGGCTGGGACTTCGGCGACCAGTCGACGGTGACCGTGCACGTGCGGCGGCTGCGCGAGAAGGTCGAGCCCGACCCGACCAGCCCCCGGCGCATCGCCACCGTCTGGGGCGTCGGCTACCGCTACGACGGCGCCACCGCGGGCCCCTGATGGGGACCTGATGCAGCCGTCCGTCGCGGTGGTGCCGGTCGCGCTGGCGCTGTCGCTGCCGATCGCGCTGCTCGGCGCGCTGCTGCTGCACCGCATGCGCCGCCGCTCGATCACCGCCGCCACCACGGTGCTGGTGCTCGTGCCGGTGGCGGCCACGCTGGCCGGGGTGATCGGCACCAGCGGGTTCATGTACACCCCGCAGTTGCTGGTGATCGCGCTGGTCTGCGCGGTGGTCGCGGCGGTGACCGTGCCGGCCGCGCTGCTGCTGGGCCGGGGCATCGCCCGCGACGTCACCTGGCTGCACGAGGCCCGCCGGGTCGAACTGGCCGCCGAGCGGTCCCGCCGCGAGCTGGTCGCCTGGATGAGCCACGACCTGCGGACCCCACTGGCCGGGATCCGGGCGATGAGCGAGGCGCTCGCCGACGGCGTGGTCGACGAGCCGGGCGAGGTCGCCGTCTACGCCCAGCGCATCGGCCGGGAGACCGAGCGGCTCACCGCCATGGTCGAGGACCTGTTCCAGCTCTCCCGGATCACCTCCGGCGCGTTGCGCCTGACGGTGTCCGCGGTCCCCCTGCACGAGGTGGTCAGCGAGGCGGTCGCCGCGGAGGGTGCCACCGCGGCCCGGCGCGGGGTCCGGCTGCGGGCCGCGGACGGGGGCTGGCCGGTGGTCCGCGGCAGCGACCCCGAGCTGACCCGGGTGCTGCGCAACCTGCTGGCCAACGCGGTCCGGCACACCCCGCCGGGCGGGGCGGTGGTGGTGTCCGGCGGGGTCACCGACGGCGGCGACCACGCCTGGCTCCGGGTCGACGACGGCTGCGGCGGCATCCCGGACGAGGACCTGGACCGGGTGTTCGACGTGGCCTTCCGCGGTGCCGCGGCCCGGACGCCCGGGGAGTCCGGCGGGGGGCTGGGCCTGGCCATCGCGCGCGGTCTGGTGGAGGCCCACCACGGCCGGATCGCCGTGCGCAACGTCGGCGCCGGCTGCCGGTTCGAGGTGCGGCTGCCGCTGGCGACCCCGTAGGGGGCGGAACGCGCCGGGTGCGAGGGGGGGCCGGTGGTGGCCCCGCTACGGTGCACGCATGGAGATGGCGCCACCGCAGATCGGCCGTGCTCTCGTGGTGGTCGTGGACGACCGGGTGAGCCACGGCGAGCACGAGGACACCACCGGACCGCTGGTCAGGGAGCTGCTCGAGGAGGGCGGCCTGGTCGTGGACGCCGTCGTGGTGGTGCCCGGGGACCCGGTCGCCATCCGCAACGCGCTGAACACCGCGGTGATCGGCGGGGTGGACCTGGTGGTGACCGCCGGTGGCACCGGGGTCTCCCCGCGCGACGTCACCGCGGACGCCACCGCGGGCGTGCTCGACCGCCCGATCCCGGGCATCGCCGAGGCCATCCGCGCCTCCGGGCTGGCGGCCGGCGCCGTCGACGCCGGGCTGTCCCGCGGCCTGGTCGGGGTCTCCGGCAGCACGCTGGTGGTGAACCTGGCGCCGTCGCGGGCCGCGATCCGCGACGGCATGGCCACGCTGACCCCGCTGGTCGCGCACGTGATCGCCGAGCTGTCCGGGCTGGACTGAGCGCGGCCGGTGGCCGAGCACGCCGATCCGGGCCGTCCGGCGCCCGCGGGCCCACCGCCGGGATCCGCGGGCACCGGACCGACCGAGCAGCAGCGCCGCCGGCTGGCCGAGGTGTTCGGCGACGTGCTGCCGGCGACCACCGCCGACGAGCGCGACGACCGCGACCGGGCCGTCGACGCCGGGAACGACGACCGGCTGCTGACCGACCGCCCCCCGCACCACGACCGGGAGCACTAGCCGGTCGGGCGCGGCGGCGCCGGTGGTTCAGCGGTGGTTCAGCGGTGGTGCTCCGGGCGCTCCTGCGGACGGCCGTCGGCCAGCAGGTCGCGGATCTGCACCAGCAGCTCGATCTCGGTGGGCTCGGGCGGGCCGGCCTCCTCGCCGCGCTTGCGCCGCTCCTTGATCAGGTTCACCGGCAGCACGATCACGAAGTAGATCACCGCCGCGACGATCAGGAAGTTGATCGCGGCGGTGATCACCGCGGCGATGTCGACGTAGGTCGCGTCCTTGCCCGGGATGATGCTGAAGCCCAGGCCGGGACTGCTCGGCGGGGTGATCGCGTTGATCAGGGGCTCGATGATGGCGCTGGTGAAAGCCGAGACGATCGCGGTGAACGCGGTGCCGATGACCACCGCCACGGCGAGGTCGATGACGTTGCCGCGGAGCAGGAAGTCCTTGAACCCTTTGATCATGTCAGCGGAGGGTAACGGCGACCGCCTGGTTGAGCGAGGTGGCGGCGACCCGTCCGGCGGATGTTCGCGACATTGTGATGAGGACCAGCCGGCCACCCGATCCGGTGATCCCGCCGGCGTTCGGATCGGGCTCCAGTACCGCCTGCACGGTCGCGTCCGCGGCCAGCACGAGCGGCTGGTCGGCCCGCTCGCCGGGGGCGACGACGTCGACCCGGCTGCCCGGGGCCAGCACCGCGGCCACCCCGGCATCGGCCAGCCGGACCGGGACCACCGCGCCGTCCGGGGTGCTGACCCGGGAGGCGCCCGCCAGCCGGGCCTCGGTGATGGGCTCGCCGGCCCGGGCCCGGCCGACCAGGGTCCGGCCGTCGACGGCGGCCGGATCGCGCAGCGCTCCGCCGGGCACCAGCTCGGCCGGCCAGTCGCGCACGGCGAGGTCGGCGGCGCGCACCGGGCTGCCCGCGGCGAGGTCGGTGGCCGCGACCAGCACCGGCACCGCGGTGGCGCGGTCGGCCGGGGTCAGG
>DASQMQ010000565.1:0-10242 GCA_035645455.1 Pseudonocardia sp. | reverse complement strand
CTCGGCCGAGGTGACCAGCGAGAACCCGTTCGTGACGACCTACGAGATCAACCCGGCGGCGGCCTGGAACGACGGCACCCCGGTCACGGCCGAGGACTTCATCTTCAACTGGAAGTCCCAGAACCTGGCCCAGTGCCCGGAGTGCGAGAACGCCGGCAACGGCGGCTACGACCAGATCCAGTCGGTCGAGGGCAGCAACGGCGGCAAGACCGTCACCACCACCTGGACCGGTCCGTACACCGACTGGCGCAGCGTGTTCAACTCCGCCGCCCCGCTGTACCCGGCGCACATCGCCGCCCAGCAGGGCGACCTGAACACCCCGGCGGGCATCAAGGCGGCCTTCGACTACTTCGCCATCACCCCGGTGAACTACAGCGCCGGCCCCTTCCAGGTGGAGAGCTGGGAGCCGAACGTCGCGCTCACCCTGGTGCCCAACCCGGGCTACGCCGGTGAGACCAAGCCGCGGCTGGAGCGGCTGATCATGCGCGTGATCACCGACGCCACCCAGGAGCCGATCGCACTGCAGAACAACGAGGTGCAGGTCATCTACCCGCAGCCGCAGGTGGACCTGGTCACCCAGGTGTCCCAGATCCCCGGCGTCTCGCAGACTCAGGGCCTCGGGCTGACCTGGGAGCACTTCGACTTCAACCTGGTCAACCCGTTCCTGGCGGACAAGGCGCTGCGCCAGGCGATGTTCACCGCGGTGAACCGGGAGGACATCATCGCCAAGACCGTGGGGCAGTTCAACCCCGAGGTCGAGCCGATGAACAGCCACATGTTCATCCCGCAGCAGGACGGCTACGAGGACTACATCTCCGAGACCGGCCAGGGCACCGGCGATGTCGAGCGGGCCAAGCAGATCCTGACCGACGCCGGCTACACCGGCGTGGGCGAGGCGCTGGTGGCGCCGGACGGGCAGGCCGTGCCGGCCTTCCGGATCCGCTACACCGTCGGCAACGCGATCCGGCAGAGCCAGTGCGAGCTGTTCGCCAACTACGTCCGCGAGCTGGGCGTGACCGTCAACGTCGAGCCGACCGACTCGCTGGGCACCACCCTGCAGTCGGGCGACTACGACATCATGGTGTTCGCCTGGGTGCAGTCACCGTTCGCCTTCGGCGGCGCCCAGCAGCTGTGGCTGTCGACCTCCGGGTCGAACTTCGGCAAGTACAACAACGCGCAGGTCGACCAGCTGATCACCGAGGCGGCCGGCTCGACCGACGAGGCCGACGCGACCGCCAAGCTGAACCAGGCCGGTTCCCTGATGGCCGAGGACGCCTACGTGCTGCCGCTGTACCAGAAGCCGACCTTCATCGGCGTCCGGGACGAGGTGGCCAACGTGCGCAACAACTCCTCGCTGGACGGCCCGACCTACAACACCCACGAGTGGGGTCTGCGGAACGAGTGAGGCGCACACCGCGCTGACCCGCTCCGACCGGCACGCGGGTCGGGGATCCGGAAGGACTTGCCCGGACCCCCGACCCGCGTAGCCTGACCCGATGCCGGAACGGCGCCGCCGCCACCCGCGGCGGCGCCGATGTCCCTCACCAGAGAAGAAGCAGGACGACCTCCATGCTTGCCTTCGCCGTCCGTCGGATCGCGATCTCGGTCCCGGTGCTGCTGCTCGCCGCCTTCATCGTCTTCACGCTGGGCACCTTCGCCGGCAACCCGCTCGACCCGCTGATCGCCCGCAACCCGCCGGCCGCACCGGAGGTCCTCGCGGCCGAGACCGCGCGGCTCAACCTGGACCAGCCGCTGGTCCCGCGGTTCGTGTCCTGGCTGGGCGGGCTGTTCCAGGGCGACTTCGGGCCGTCGGTGGTGTCCACCCGCGACATCGGCACCGAGCTGGGCGAGCGGTTCCTGGTGACGCTGCGGCTGATCGCCCTGGCCATGGTCATCGCGCTGGTGCTGGCCGTCGTGGTCGGCGTGCTCAGCGCGGTGAAGCAGTACAGCGTGGGCGACTACACCGCCACCTTCATCGGTTTCCTGTTCCTGGCCATGCCGTCGTTCTGGCTGGCGATCCTGCTCAAGCAGGGCGGCATCGAGTTCAACCTGGCCGTCGGCGACCAGGTGCTCTACACCATCGGCGCCAGCTCCGTGCCGCCGCCGGAGGGCGCCTGGGCCTGGACCGTCGACGTGCTCGGGCACATGATCCTGCCGACCATCGCGCTCGCGCTGATCTCCTACGCGGCCTGGAGCCGCTTCCAGCGGGCCGCGATGCTGGAGGTGCTCAACAGCGACTACCTCCGGCTGGCCCGGGCCAAGGGCCTGCCGCGCCGGACCGTGATGGTCAAGCACGGGCTGCGCACCGCGCTGATCCCGCTGACCACCGTCACCGCGCTGGACCTCGCCTCGATCATCAGCGGCGCGGTGGTCACCGAGACGGTGTTCCAGTGGCGCGGCATGGGCGACTTCCTGCTGCGCGCCATCCGTGAGCAGGACGTCTACGCGACGTCGGCGTGGCTGCTGCTCACCGCCACCGTGGTGATCGTGTTCAACCTGGTCGCCGACCTGCTCTACGCCGTCCTCGACCCCAGGATCCGCTATGCCTGAGACGCCCACCGCCGTCCGGACCCCCCAGCGGACCGGTCCGGACCGCGAGTTCACCGTCGCCCAGCGCAGCCAGTTCCAGCTGGTCTTCCGGCGGTTCCTGCAGCACCGGCTGGCCATGGCCAGCCTGCTGGTGCTGGTCCTGCTGGTGCTGCTGGCCTACATCGGCGGCTGGGTGTGGAAGTACGACGCCGGCGAGATCACCCCGGACAACTCGGTGCCGCCGTCCTGGGAGCACCCCTTCGGCACCGACGCGGTCGGCAAGGACCAGTTCGCCCAGGTGTTGCGCGGCACCCGGATCTCGCTGCAGGTCGCCGTGCTGGTGGCCGTCTTCGCGACCGTGGTCGGCACCCTGTGGGGCGCGGTCGCGGCCTACTTCGGGGGCCTGGTCGACACGCTGATGATGCGGGTGGCCGACCTGATCCTGACCCTGCCGCTGATCGCGGTCGCGGCGATGCTCGGGCACAACTTCGGCGGTACCTGGTGGCTGATCGCCCTGGTCATCGCCGGGCTGTACTGGGCGTACGTCTCCCGGGTGGCCCGCGGGGTGGTGCTGTCGCTGCGGGAGAAGGAGTTCGTCGAAGCGGCCCGGGCGCTGGGCGCCTCGGACTCCCGGATCATCCTGCGCCACCTGGTGCCCAACGCGCTCGGCTCGATCATCGTCAACGCGACCATCCTGGTGGCCATCGCGATCCTGCTGGAGACCGCGCTGTCCTACCTGGGCTTCGGCGTGCAGGCCCCGGACACCTCGCTCGGGCTGCTGGTCAGCGAGTCCCAGACGGCGCTGACCACCCGGCCCTGGCTGTTCTACTTCCCCGGCCTGTTCATCGTCCTCATCGCGCTCACCATCAACTTCATCGGCGACGGGCTGCGCGACGCGCTCGACCCGCAGCAGACCAAGGTGCGCCAGTGATGCCCACGAACGGGACAGGGTCGACCAGGAGCGGGTCGAACGGGTCGGGCGCCGCGGAGGACCCGCTGGCGCCGCAGGGCGGTGCGACGTCGGTCGCGCTGGACAAGGCCGACGGCGCCGCGTCCGGCAACGGCCGGCCGACCGGGGTGGTGCTGGAGGTCGACGACCTGACGGTCGGCTTCCCCGGCGACGACGGGCTGGTGCAGGCCGTCCGCGGGGTCAGCTACCAGCTGCACTACGGCGAGGTGCTGGGCATCGTCGGCGAGTCCGGCTCGGGCAAGTCGGTGACCTCGCTGGCGGTGATGGGGCTGCTGCCGCGCACCGCGCAGTTCTCCGGCTCGGTGAAGTTCCGCGGTGAGGAGCTGCTCGGCGGCTCCGACGCCCAGCTCAACAAGGTCCGCGGGCGCAGCATCTCGATGATCTTCCAGGATCCGATGACCTCGCTGAACCCGGTCTACACCGTCGGCTACCAGGTCACCGAGGCGGTGCTGGCCCACCAGGACGTCAGCAAGGCGCAGGCCCGCGAGCGGGCCGCCGAGCTGCTGGAGATCGTCCGCATCCCCAACCCGCGCCAGCGGCTGGACAACTACCCGCACGAGCTGTCCGGCGGGATGCGGCAGCGGGTGGTGATCGCCATCGCGATGGCCAACGACCCGGACGTGATCATCGCCGACGAGCCGACCACGGCGCTGGACGTCACCGTGCAGGCCCAGATCATGGAGGCGCTGCGGGCCGCGCAGCGGGCGACCGGCGCGGCCATGGTGCTGATCACCCACGACCTGGGCGTGATCGCCGGCCAGGCCGACCGGGTGGCGGTGATGTACGCCGGCAAGCTGGTCGAGATCGGCACCGCCGAGGACGTCTTCTACACCGCGCGGATGCCCTACACGTTCGGCCTGCTGGGCAGCCTGCCCCGGCTGGACCGGCCCAGCGAGCGGCTCACCCCGATCGGCGGCGCGCCGCCCTCGGTGGTCAACATGCCGCCGGGGTGCCCGTTCACCCCGCGCTGCCCGCTGGCCGTGCAGGTCTGCGAGGACGTGGAACCGGAGCTGGAGCCGACCACCGGCCCGGACCACCTGGCGGCCTGCCACCGCTCCGCGGAGCTGATCGGCCGCACCCCGGGCGACGTGTTCGAGACCGCTGTGGTCGACACCAGCGCGTTGGCCCACGTGGTCGAGGCGACCGCCGAGGACGGGAAGCAGAGTTGAGCACGCCGGCCACCGACGAGCAGGCGGCGACCGCCCGCGTCGCCGACCCCATCCTGTCCGCGCACAACCTGGTCAAGCACTTCCCGATCCGGTCCAGCGGGCTGATCCGCCGCCAGATCGGGGTGGTGCACGCGGTCTGCGACGTGTCGTTCGAGCTCGGCCGCGGGGAGACCCTCGGGCTGGTCGGCGAGTCCGGCTGCGGCAAGTCCACCACCGCCCGGCTGGTGCTGAACCTGATCAAGGCGACGTCCGGCGAGGTCCGCTACGCCGGTCGGGAGCTCACCTCGCTGCCGGCCCGGGAGATGCGCACCCTGCGCCAGGACCTGCAGATCGTGTTCCAGGACCCGTACGCCTCGCTGGACCCGCGGATGCCGATCAACGAGGTGGTCGCCGAGCCGCTGCGCATCCACGGCCGCTACGACGCCACCGGCCGCGACCTGGTGCGCGACCTGCTCAAGACCGTCGGGCTCAAGCCCGAGCACGGCAACCGGTTCCCGCACGAGTTCTCCGGCGGGCAGCGCCAGCGGATCGGGGTGGCCCGGGCGCTGGCCCTGCGGCCGAAGGTGCTGGTGCTCGACGAGCCGGTGTCCGCGCTGGACGTGTCCATCCAGGCCGGCGTGCTCAACCTGCTCGACGAGCTGCAGGCCGAGCTGGGGCTGTCCTACCTGTTCGTCTCCCACGACCTGTCGGTGGTGCGGCACACCGCGGACCGGATCGCGGTGATGTACCTGGGTCGGATCGTGGAGACCGGGCCGGCGCAGGCGCTGTTCGAGGGCCCGGCGCACCCCTACACCCAGGCGCTGATCTCGGCGATCCCGCTGCCCGACCCGCGCAAGGAGCGGGCCCGGGAGCGGATCACCGTGGTCGGTGACGTGCCCAGCCCGGCCGACCCGCCCAGCGGCTGCCGGTTCCGCACCCGCTGCCCGAAGTTCGCCGACGAGCTGGACGAGGCCGAGCGCAGCCGCTGCGTCGAGGACAGCCCGGAGCTGGTCGACCGCGGGCAGGGTCACCCGGTCGCCTGCCACTACGCCGAACAGCGGGCCCTCATCTGAGGGCACCCACCACGTCGTACAGTGCGGGCGTGGCCAGCCCGACCACCGCACCGCCTGCCCGGCGCCGGCTGCTGCTGGTGCACGCGCACCCGGACGACGAGACGCTGGCCACCGGCGGCACCATCGCCCGCTACGCCGCCGACCCGGACACCTCGGTCACCCTGGTCACCTGCACGCTGGGGGAGCAGGGCGAGGTGATCCCGGCCGGGCTGGCGATGCTCGTCGCCGAGCAGGCCGACCAGCTCGGCGGCTACCGGATCGGCGAGCTGGCCGGCGCCTGCGCGGCGCTCGGCCTGACCGATCACCGCTTCCTCGGCGGGGTCGGCCGCTGGCGCGACTCCGGCATGGTGCTGGCCGGGCACGGCGTGCGCGCCGCCACGCCCGAGCGGCTGCACCCGCGGGCGCTGGCCCGCCCGGAGGCGTTCGCCGAGCAGGTGGACGCGCTGGTCGAGGTGCTCGCCGAGGTGCGGCCCCAGGTGGTGGTCACCTACGCCGCCGACGGTGGCTACGGCCACCCCGACCACGTCCGCGCCCACCAGATCACGGTGGCCGCGCTGGCCCGGGTCCCGGCCCGGCTGGCCTGCACGGTCGTCTCCCGGTCCGCCCTGGACGCCGGGGTGGCCCGGCTCGCCGCGCTGTCCGGCCTGCCCCACCGGTTGCCCGCCCCCGGCGAGCTGCCCGGCGTCGACGACGCGGGGATCGCCGTCCGGCTGGACGTCACCGCGCAGCGGGCGGCCCGGGTGGCCGCGCTGCGCGCCCACGCCACCCAGGTCGAGGTCTGGGACGACGGGGCCGTGGACGGCCCGGTCGCCTGGGTGCTCAGCAACGGCGTGGCCCAGCCGCTGCTCGACGTGGAGGAGTTCGTGCTGCCCGACGGCCCGGCCGGCCCGCTGGACGACCTGTTCGCCGGGGTCGCGCCGTGACCGGCCCGCCGCCGCCGGCCGCCACCGAGGGCGGCATGCTCGGCCTGCTGCTGCTCAACGCGCTGCTGCTGGGCGCGTTCGGGCTGGTGTTCACCCCGCTCTACGTCGGCACGGTGCCGGTTCCGCTCGGTCCGCTGCTGGTGATCCTGATCCTGCCGTGGTTGGTGCTGCGGGCCGCCGACATCGACCCGCGGCCCGGCGTCGCGGCCGCGCCGATGTGGATGTGGTTGCTCACCGTCCTGGTGCTGGGCCTGTGGGGCCCGGGCGGGGACGCGATGCTGCCGCTGGCCCCGGCGACGCTGTGGATGTCGATGCTGCTGCTCGGCGGCGGGTTGATCGCCGGCACCGTGGCGCTGCGGCTGCGCGCCGTCCGCCGCTCCGCGCGGTTCGCCGGACCGTCGGATCAGGGCGGCACCAGGTAGCGGTACCGGTGGTGCTCGACGAACCCGACCCGGTCGTAGAGCGCGCGGGCCGCGGTGTTGTGCAGCGCGACCTGCAGCACGCCCCAGTGGGCACCCCGCCGCAGGCCCCAGGACGCGGCCGAGCGCAGCAGCGCACCGGCCAGCCCCCGCCGGCGGACCTCCGGCCGCACGTCCAGCCAGGACAGGTGCAGGTGGTCGGCCACCAGGGTGGCCCGCAGCCGCCCCACCGGCTGCCCGTCCGCGGCGCGGACCAGCGCGAACGCGGTCCGGGGCGCGCCGCCGGGGTCGAGCACCCGGCGCTGCGCCACGGTCGGGCCGGCGTCGCCGCCCAGCCGCCACCACTCCTCGGCCGGGCGCTCCGGAAGTTCCACCCGGTCGTCGGGCGGGCCGAGCGCGGCGGAGTCCAGCGCGGCGACCATCACCGAGACCTCCGCCCCCGCCCGGTGCCCGGCGTCGAGCACCCAGCCCTCCCGGCTCACCGCCCGGTCCCACGGCGACCCGATCGGGGCCTGCACCCGCGGCGGGACGCCGTGCTCGGCGGCGAACCCGCGGGCCACCTCCAGCGCGGCCGCGACCGGCATCCCCGGATCGCCGATGGCCAACGCGCAGTTGGCCCGGCCGGTGTAGCCACCGGCGGCGCGCAGCCGCCACCCGCCCAGCGCGCGCTCGTGCTCGGCCGGCCAGGCGTCCGCGCACAGGCCCTCCAGCCGGACGATCGCGGCCAGCGACGCCCGCCGCGGCGGCGCGGGCGGCACCGCCCGCACGGCCACCACGGCAGCCCGGTCGACCCGCACCGGACCGCGCCGCCCGGCCACCACGAGCGCGTCGCCGTCGGCGGTCAGCTCGCCCACCGCATCGCGGTGGAGCGGCCGCCCGTCCCGCTCACCGACCCGGAACCGCAGCGCCACCCGGCGACCCAGCAACTCGCTCCCGACGTGCACGTTCCCATCCTCGGGCACCGCCGGGGACGCGCTCGTCACACCCGCCCCCGTTGCCGTCGCGGCCCGGGCGCGATACATACTGGTGGCCGTCCTGAACTGCCCGACTCGTGAGGACCATCCGTGACCTACGTGATCGCCGAGCCCTGCGTCGACCTCCTCGACAAGGCGTGCATCGAGGAGTGTCCGGTGGACTGCATCTACGAGGGCGGCCGGATGCTCTACATCCACCCCGACGAGTGCGTCGACTGCGGCGCCTGCGAGCCGGTGTGTCCGGTCGAGGCCATCTACTACGAGGACGACGTCCCCGAGCAGTGGGCCGCCTACACCAAGGCCAACGTCGACTTCTTCGACGAGCTCGGCTCCCCCGGTGGCGCCTCCAAGATCGGCAAGGTCGAGCGGGACGTGGAGCCGGCGGCCAGCCTGCCGCCGCAGCAGCACGACGAGTGATCCCCGCCCTCCCGGACTTCCCCTGGGACAGCCTGGCCGGGGACCGGGCGCTGGCCGCGGCGCACCCCGACGGCATCGTCGACCTGTCGGTCGGCACCCCCGTCGACCCGATCTCCCCGGGGGTGCGGGCCGCGCTGAGCGGCCCGGCGGCCGACGACCCCGGCTACCCGACGACGCACGGCCCGGCGTCCCTGCGCCAGGCGATCGCCGGTTCGCTGCGCCGCCGGTTCGGCGTCGTCGTCGATCCGGTGGCGGTGCTGCCGACCATCGGTTCCAAGGAGCTGGTGGCCTGGCTGCCGACGCTGCTCGGGCTGGGCGCCGGCGACACCGTGGTGATCCCCGAGCTGGCCTACCCGACCTACGAGGTCGGCGGCCGGCTGGCCCGCACCGAGGTGCTGCGCGCGGACTCCACCGCGGCGCTGGGCCCGCGCCGGATCGGCCTGCTGTGGGTGAACTCGCCGTCCAACCCGACCGGCCGGGTGCTGCCGCCCGAGCACCTGCGCAAGGTCGTGGACTGGGCGCGGGAGCGCGGCACCGTCGTGGCCTCCGACGAGTGCTACCTCTCGTTGTCGGACGGCGCCACCTCCATCCTGCACCCGGAGGTCTGCGGCGGGTCGGCCGACGGGCTGCTCGCCGTGCACTCGATGTCCAAGTCCTCCGGGCTGGCCGGGTACCGGGCGGGATTCGTCACCGGTGACCCGGCGCTGGTGGCGTCGCTGCTGGAGGTGCGCAAGCACGCCGGCATGATCGTCCCGCGGCCGGTGCAGGCGGCCATGGCCGCGGCCGCCGCCGACGACGAGCACGTCGGCGCGCAGGCCGCCGCCTACGCCGCCCGGCGGGTCCGGCTGCGGGCCGCGCTGGAGTCGTCCGGGATGACCGTCGAGCACTCCGGCGCCGGGCTGTACCTGTGGGCGACCGACGGCCGGGCCTGCCGCGAGGTCGTCCACGACCTGGCCGCGCTCGGCATCCTGGTCGCGCCGGGAGAGTTCTACGGCCCCACCGGCCGCCGGCACGTGCGGGTCGCGCTGACCGCCACCGACGAGCGGATCGACGCCGCCGTCACCCGCCTCACCACCCCCTGAGCACCCCCCGGGCCGTGCCTCGTCCCGCAGCCTGCGGGCGGGCGGCTCCGCGGCCCGTGCGGGCGGACCGAGCGATCAGCAGTGTCCTGGTGGGCCGGCGTGCAGGCGGCGCAGGATGTCGCGCAGCGCCGCGGCGGCCTCGGGATCGAGTGCCCGCAGCACGGCGGGCGCGCGGCGCAAGGGCGTGAGCGCGGTCGACCGGGCGGCGCGCCCGGTGCCGGTCAGCTCCACGACCTTGGCGCGGTGGTTGCCCGGGTCCGGCCGTCGACGGACGTAGCCGACCCGTTCCAGGGCGTTGACCAGGTGCGTCAGGTTGGACGGTTCGCAGGCCAGCTGCTGGGCCAGCTCACCCATCACCGGCGGCGGCCGGTCGGGGTCGAGCAGGACGAGGGCGTGGGCCTGCATCGGGGTGAGCCCGATGTCCGCCGCGGCCTGGCCCAGCCGTTGCCGCTCGGCGAACACCAGCGCGCTCATCAGCATCCACGCCTCGTCGAGCGCCTCGTCGAGCCCGCCGTCCCCGGTCGCCACGGACCGATCGTAGCCGAACACTTGTGCGGCAACATTTATGCAGATACAACTGTACGACCATCACTGAAGGAGGACGCCATGCCCACCCTCTCCGCACCTCGGGTGCACGCGCCGATCCGTACGGCTCGATGACCGCCCGCCGGACGGCCCTGGTGATCGGCGGCACCGCCGGCATCGGC
>DASQMQ010000564.1:0-1993 GCA_035645455.1 Pseudonocardia sp. | reverse complement strand
CGCCGGTACGCGGTGGAGAGGTGGTGGCGGAGGAACTGTTCGGCCCCCGCGGTGTCCCCACCGGCCAGCGACAGCCGGCTCAGCCGCTCGTACCCGTCGGCGAGGTCGTGCAGGGCGACCGGGTCCTGCTCGTCGGCGGCCACCGCGCGCCAGGCCAGGATCACCCCCGACCACAGGCGCTCCTCGGCGGTGGCGGTGTCCCCGGCACCCAGGGCCGCCTCGCCCTGCTCCAGCTGCGCCACCGCATCCCGGTGCCACCGGGCGCGGGTGGTCGCACCGGTGGTCACCGCGTCGGTGTCCCGCTCGCCCCGGGGGTCGTGCTCGGTCCCGTCAGTCATGCCGCACCCTCCCAGCCGGTCGTCGTGACCGACGCTCGACCGGACCGTAATGGGAGCGAGACCGCACCGCTCGGCGCGTTCCGCCAGCCGGCCCCGCCGGCCCGCTCGTGCCGGTCAGCCCCGCAGCTCGGCGAGCCGGTCGAGCTCGCGCACGACCTGGTCGGGGTCCTCGGCGTCGGTGAGCTCGTACAGGACCCGGGTAGCACCGGCCTGTTCGTAGGACTGCACCGCCGCCGCCCCGGCCACGGCCCCGTAGACGGTCACGGGCAGGGGCCCGCGCCCGGCGGCGACCGCGCGGCGCTGCAGCTCGGCGACCCTGGCCCCGAACTCCGCCAGGCCGGCGAGCGGGACGCGCAGCGGGATCCAGCCGTCGCCGTACTCCAGCACCCGGTCCAGCACGGTCGGCCCGCCGCCCCCGATCAGCACCGGTGGCACCCGCACCGGCTTCGGCCACGACCAGACCGGGTCGAAGTCGACGAACCGGCCGTGGAACTGCGCCTCCTCCGCGGTCCACAGCTCGCGCACCGCCAGCACGTGCTCGCGCATCCGGGCCGTGCGCGACCGCGGGTCGACGCCGTGGTTGGCCATCTCCTCGCGGTTCCAGCCCGGCCCGACGCCCAGCTCGAAGCGCCCACCGCTGATCCGGTCGACGCTGGCCACCGCCTTGGCCAGCACGATCGGGTCGTGCTGGGCCACCAGGCAGACCGCGGTGCCCAGGGTGATCCGCTCGGTGACCGCGGCCATCGCGGCGAGCGCGACGAACGGGTCGAACGTGTGCGCGTAGCGCCGCGGCAGCTCGTCCCCGCCCGGCCACGGCGACTGCCGGCTGACCGGGATGTGGGTGTGCTCGGTGAGGAACAGCGCGTCGAACCCGCGCTCCTCGACGGCCCGGGCGAGCGCGAGGGGGTCGATGCCGTAGTCGGTCAGGAAGGTCACCACGCCGTGCTGCACGACGTGCAGCCTGCCACGGCGGGCACCGCGGCGAGGGGGTCCGCTCAGAACACCAGGTTGGAGTAGTCCTCGGCGATGCGCACCCGGTCCGCCCCGCGGCCCTCCAGCCCCGAGCTCGACAGCGGCAGCTCGTGGCCGGCCAGGTGGTCGAAGTCCAGGCCGGTGCGGGTGCGCAGCTCGGCCAGGGTGATCCGGAAGGCGCCCGGCTCGAACCGGGCCTCGGTGGCGAGCACGTCCTCGACCAGCTTCGCCTGTTCCAGGACGTAGGCGGCGGTGGCCAAGGTGCCGTCCACCCGGTCGTAGGCGACGACCTTCCAGTACGCGAGCGGGAGCCGCACCCCCTTGTAGAGCGGGTCGTCGGCGCCGAAGACCGGGCCGGTGAACACGCTGATCCGCCGGGCGCGCACCGCGGCGTTGGTCAGGATCGCGTTCTCCAGGCCCTGCCAGAGGTCCTGGCCCTGGTTGAACCGCTCGTGCTGCGGCGAGCAGTTGGTGAAGTGGAAGGTGTCGTCGTTCGGCCGCTGCGGGTGGGCGCCCCACACCGGGTCCAGCCGGCGGACCAGGTGCCCGCGGTCGAGGGCGTTGCGCCGGTAGAGCTCCTCGCCGATCTGCTCCGACTCGGCGATCCGCGGGTCGAGGTACCAGCGGTCGCGGCCGCGGGGGAGGTCGACCAGCGCGGCGCCGTCGATGTTCACCACGGTGTA
>DASQMQ010000563.1:0-3213 GCA_035645455.1 Pseudonocardia sp. | reverse complement strand
ATCGTCCGTCGCCCCCGCGCGCGCTGTCAACGCCACCCCCGCCACCCCGCCGAGGTCGCGATCCGACCGGGACGCCGGCGCCGCTCGGCGTCACCGTCGGCGGCGGACAGTCATCTCCTGACCGGCGGTGGCCAGCAGCGTCCCGTCGGTAGCGAACAGGCGGGCGTGGCCGACGGCGCGACCGGCCGCGGCCGACGGGCTGCGGCTGTCGTAGAGCAGCCAGCCGTCGGCCCGGCCGTCGCGGTGCAGCCACAGGCTGTGGTCCAGGCTGGCCGTGCGGACCTCGCTGCGCCGCAGCCCGTGCCGGCGGAAGGCGCCGTGCAGGACGCTCATGTCGGACAGGTAGGCCAGCAGCGCCCGGTGCAGCAGCGGGTCGTCCGGGAGCGGCGCGGTGATCCGCATCCAGACCGCGGACTCGGCCCGCTGCCGGGCGTCCGGACCGGCCGGGCAGCCGCGGATCTCCAGCGCGCCGGCCCGGGCCGGACCGTCGGACGCGACGAACGGCGACCGCCCGTCCAAGGTGTCCGGGTCGGCGTGGTCGGGCATCGGGTCCTGGTGGTCGACGCCCTCCTCCGGGCGGTGGAACGACGCCATCACCGAGCAGATGACCTCGCCGCCCTGCACGGCGTCGATCCGCCGGGTGCTGAACGAGCGGCCGTCGCGCAGCGGGTCGACCTCGAAGCGGATCTCGTCGCGCGGGCGGCCGGCCCGCATGAAGTAGGCGTGCAGCGAGTGCGCCACCCCCGGCGTGCTGAGCGACGCCGACACCAGCGCCTGGGCCAGGATCTGCCCGCCGAAGATCCGCCCCTCCGGGCGGGCGGTGCTGGTGCCGGTGAACGAGCGCGCGTCGACCTGCTCCACGGCCAGCACGCGGACCAGCTCGTCCACCTCCGGCGAGCCGGACCGGTGCTCCCGCCAGGCCGGCGGACCGGACTCCGGCACCGGCAGCGCGGTCACCACCCCACCACCCCCGCCGCATCCCCGGCCAGCGGCTCGGCCGCGTTCCCCACCGTCGGGAGCCGGGCCGCGCGCAGCGCGGAGCGGCGGACCTTGCCGGCCTCGTCGCGCAGCGTCGTGCCGGTGAGCTCGTAGTCGCGGGGCCGCTTGTAGGGGGCGATCAGGTCGGCGAGGTGGGCGTCGAGGTCGGCCGGGGTGACGCCGGGGTCGGCGTGCACGATCGCCACGACCCGCTGGCCGAGGTCGTCGTCGGGCAGGCCGATGACCGCGCTGGACCGGACGCCGGGGTGGGCGTCCAGAGCGCCCTCGACCTCGGCCGGGTAGACGTTCGCGCCGCCGCTGACGATGCAGTCGGTGGACCGGTCGTCGAGGTAGAGGTAGCCGTCGGCGTCGTGGTGGCCGAGGTCGCCGAGGGACTCCCAGCCCTCCCGGCTGCGCGGGGTGGCGCCCAGGTAGTGGTAGGTCGAGCCGGGCCCGCCGGCCGGCATCAGGAACACCTCGCCGACCACGCCCGGGCCCACCTCGTCACCGTGCTCGTCGAGGACCCGGAACCGCGACCCGCGCGCCGCCCGGCCCACCGACCCGGGGTGCGCCAGCCACTCCTCACCGGTGATCACCGTGAAGCCCTGCCCCTCGGTGCCGGCGTAGACCTCGACGATCCGCTCCGGCCCGAGCCAGTCGATGAACGCCCGCTTCAGCCACGGCGCGCACGGCCCGCCGACGTGCAGCAACGTCCGCAGCGAGGACCAGTCCGCGGTGGCGCGCTGCTCGGCGGGCAGCTTGTGGATCCGGTTCATCATCGTCGGGACCAGCTGCATCCAGGTGATCCGCTGCTCGCCGACGATCGTCAGCACCCGGGCCGGGTCGAACCGCCGCAGCACGACCAGCCGGTTGCCGCTGAACAACCCGCGCATGGCGTAGATGAACGCGGCGTTGTGGTGGAGCGGCCCGGCCACCAGGTGCACCCCGCGGGCGTGCATGTGGGACACCGCCGCCGACTCCGGGTCGAACCGCGGCCGGTCCCGGGCGACGATGATCTTCGGCAACCCGGTGCTGCCGCCGGAGGTCAGCGCCTTCCAGTGGGTCGGCGACCGGTCGGGGAGTTCGCCGTCGTCGTGCCCGGCCGGGTCGAACCCGACCGGCAGCTCGGCCGGCCCGCCCGGGTACGACCCGGCCCCGACCAGCAGCACCGGCCGGGCCAGGTCGAGGATGCGGCGGCGCTCGGCCGCGGGCAGCCTGGGCGACAGCGGCAGTGGCGTCCCGCCCAGCTTCCAGACCGCGACGCAGGCCCGGACGAACTCCGCGGAGTTCGGCAGCGCGATCCCGACCATGTCGTCCGGCCCGACCCCGCGCGCGGCGTAGGCCCGGGCCAGCGCGTTGGTCGCCCGGTCCAGCTGGGCCCAGGTCGCGACGTCGTCCGAGCCGTCCTCGACCAGCGCGAGCTGGTCGGGGGCGGTCCGCGCGAAGTACCCGATCACCCGCCCGATCGACAGCCCGTCCGCCCGATCCCCGTCCCCGTCGACGCCCATCACCCGAATCTCGCACGGCGGGTGCCGATTCATCAATCGCCCCGGCCGTCGCACGTCGCGGAGATCACTCGCCCGCAGTCGACCTCCAGGCGTGCTCCCGCCCGACGGTCAGGAATCCACCAGCCGCCGCCCGAACACCGGCGCCCGCTTCTCCACGAACGCCTGCACGGCCTCCTTGTGGTCCTCGGTCACCCCGCACGCCAGGTGCCGCGGCACCTCCCGGTCCATCGCCCCGTCCAGCGACAACCGCTCCGCGTCCAGCAGGTTCGCCTTGACGTACCGCAGCGCCTCCCGCGGTCCCGCGGCCAGCCCGGCCGCCGTCTCCAGCGCGAACGGCAGCACCTCGTCGTCGGGCACCACCCAGTCCAGCAGCCCCCACGCCTCGGCCTCGGCCGCCGGCACCCGCTCCCCGAGGAACATCAACCGCCGCGCCCGCGCCGGCCCGACCAGCCGGGTCAGCAGCCAGGTCGCCCCGAAGTCGCCGGACAGCCCGACCTTCGTGAACGCCGTCGCCAACACCGTCCGCGGACACCCGACCCGCAGGTCGCAGGCCAGTGCCAGACCCAGCCCGGCACCGGCCGCCGCACCGGGCAGGGCCGCCACGGTGGGCTTGACGAAGCCGTGCAGCCGGCCGGTGGTGGCGCGCTGGACCGCGCGCTGCCGGTCGACGCGCTCCTCGCGCGGCACCGTGGTCCCGCCGCCCTCGCCGCCCCGCGCGGCGAAGGCC
>DASQMQ010000562.1:0-2678 GCA_035645455.1 Pseudonocardia sp. | reverse complement strand
CTTCGGCCTCGACGTGCTGGCCGCGCACCGCACCGCCCACCACTGAAGCCGCCCCCGCACCCGTCAGCCCAGGGCGGCGCCGAACAGGGTGCCCAGGGCGTAGGTGACCGCGGCCGCGCCGGCCCCGATCGCGAGCTGGCGCAGCGCCCGGCGCAACGGCGGCCCGCCGGAGAGCACCCCGACCGTCGCGCCGGTGAGCATCAGCGCCAACCCCACCAGCACCCCGGCCAGCGCGACCGCGGCCGGGCCCTCCAGCCCGACCAGGAACGGCAGCACCGGCACCGCGGCGCCGGAGGCGAAGAACACGAAGCTGGACGACGCCGCGCCGAAGCTGGTGCCGACCACGTCGTCGTGCTCGGTGCTCGCGGCGGCCGCGCCCAGGGTGCCGGCCGGGTCGGCGCTGCGCAGCGCCGCCTCGGCGCGCTCCTGCGCCTCGTCGGGCGGTACCCCGCGGGCGCGGTAGACCAGGGCCAGCTCGTTGGCGTCGACGTCGAGGTGGCGCAGCACGGTGTCGGCGTCGCGGGTGTCCGGCGCCGAGGCGGCCAGCAGCTCGCGCTGCGAGCGCACCGACACGTACTCCCCCGCGCCCATCGACAGCGCCCCGGACAGCAGCCCGGCCAGCCCGGTGAGCACCACCGCCGAGCTGGACACCCCGCCGCCGATCACCCCCAGCACCAGCGAGAAGTTGCTGACCAGGCCGTCGTTCGCGCCGAACACCGCGGCCCGGAACGTGCCCGACACCCGGTTGCGCCCGCGCACGGCCAGCCCCCGCACCACCTCCTCGTGCACGCGCTCGTCGGCGGCCATCGCCGGGGTCGCGTCCACGTCGGCGCGGTAGGGCGAGCGGGTCTCCGCCCGCTGGGCCAGTGCGAGCACGAACACCGACCCGAACCGCCGGGCCAACCAGGCCAGCACCCGCATCTGCAGTGCGCCCCGGCGCGGGACGTCGGCGTCGTCGCCGAGCAGGGCCGCCCAGTGCGCGGCGTGCCGGCCCTCGGCGTCGGCCAGGCCCAGCAGGATCTCCCGTTCCTCTCCGGTCCGGCGCCCCGCCAGGTCCCGGTACACCCGGGCCTCCGCGCGCTCGTCGGCGAGCATCCGCCGCCACCGGCGCCGGTCGGCCGGCGACGGCCGCCGGCCGCCCTCCGCTGCGTCGTCCATGCCGCGGATTCTCCGCCACCGCCCGGAGCGGTTCACCGGGAGCGCTCGACGTCCGGGGCCGCCGGGCGAGCGGCCGTCAGGAGCCCGCCGCGCCGCGGGCCCGGTCCTCGACCCGACCGAGCAGCGCCGGGGCCGGGTTCAGCAGCTCGAACGCCCGGTGCCCGGCCGCGTGCCCGAGCGCGCGGTAGGCCTCGAACTGCTCGTCGGTGAAGATCTGCTGGCCGGTCGGGTGGTTGGGGAAGACGTGGTCGCGGCGGCGGAAGGCGTGCAGGTCCCAGCTGCTCGCCCCGGTGAGCACGGCCTTGGCGTAGACCAGCTTGGCCTCCTCGGCCCGGTGCGGGTACCGGATCGTGCCGCGGGCGGCGACGTCCGCGGCCAGCCCGCCGTCGCCGGCGATGGTGGGCCGCGGGTCCAGCTCGACCCGCACGCCGAGGTCGCTGCGGGCCAGCGCCATCGCCCGGCCGATGTCCTGGCCGGCGCCGGTCGGCTCGCTGCTGGCGTCGAAGCACAGCACGTGGGTGCACTGCCGGCGCAGCAGCTCCACCAGACCCAGGTTCTCCCAGTGCCCGCCGTCGCTGAGGTAGACGAACCGGGCGTCCGGGCGCAGCACCCCGAGCGCCTCGCGCAGCACGTAGTACGCGCCGGGCTCGTGCCAGCCGTCGACCACCCGCCGCCACAGCCGCCGCCACCAGGTGCTGCGGTCGGGCGGCGGGTCGTTCCAGTGCTCGT
Organism: Pseudonocardia sp.; assembly: GCA_035645455.1. Lineage (GTDB taxonomy): Bacteria > Actinomycetota > Actinomycetes > Mycobacteriales > Pseudonocardiaceae > Pseudonocardia. Next base: position 791 of record DASQMQ010000562.1, on the reverse strand, counting down.
TGAGCGGGCTGGGCACCCACACCCCGAGCCGCACGTTGGTCAGCGCCATCAGGAACCGCATCGGCGGGTAGGTGAACCGGCCCATCATCGGCGACAGCGCCGCCCCGGACACCGCCATCAGCGAGGGCAGCGTGAGCGTGGTGCCGGTCGGGCCGCGGGCGGTCTCGAAGCGCCGGGTGGGGTGGTAGCCGAACAGCGGGCTGCCGCTGCGGTCCTGGGTGAAGGTGAACGACTCGGCGAACCGGCCGGCCGGGACCTCGTCGGTGGTCAGGTTGACCGCGCAGCACACCACCAGCCGGGGCATCCCGCTGCCGGCCAGCTTCGCGCCGATCTCGGTGAAGGCCAGCGTCTCGTTGTACGGGATCGGCTCGGCCACCACGTGGCCCGAGCTCGCCCGGCGACGGCGCCAGAGGGCGAACGCGCTGTTGAGCCGCTCGCGGTAGAACAGGTGCAGCGAGTAGCGCCGGTTGTGCACCGCCAGGCCCATCAGCCCGACCACCGCCACCGCGGCCAGCGCGGTCAGCAGGTCGACCGGCGAGCGCACCCCGGTGCGCGCCGCGTGCTCCAGCGAGGACAGCAGCGGGACCAGCAACAGCGCCGCCCCGGACAGCGAGGACAGGCCCATCATCAGCCGCCGCGCGCGCAGCCGCCGGCTCAGCCACAGCGCCACCGCCGCCACCACCAGCGCGACCAGCAGCCACACCGAGGCGATCTCCAGCCGTCCGACCAGCCCCTCGAAGTCCGCCGGGCTGCCGCCCGGTACCCGGGTCAGCACCCAGCGCGACGCGGCG
>DASQMQ010000561.1:0-11223 GCA_035645455.1 Pseudonocardia sp. | reverse complement strand
GGGGCCCTGGCCCCCGGCGCGTCAGCCCATCCGGTCGATCCGGTCGATCCGGTCGATCCGCGGGGGCGGCAGCACCACCTCGATCTCCCCGCCGAGGCTGAACCCGTCGGCCAGGTCGAGGTCGTCGCCGCTCCAGAACCGGCCGGGGTCGTACCAGCTGGGGCGACGGTCGTCGGGCAGCAGGCCCATCTCCTCGTAGGTGACCGCGACGACCTCGGCGCAGTAGGCGGACTCCAGCCCGGCCGCCGGTTCCCGCTCGGCCACCTCGACCCGGGCGCCCGCCGCGCGCCCGGTCAGCCGGGCGAGGTGGGGCAGCCGCGGAGCGCGCCCGCGCAGCCAGCGCCCGGCCAGCCGGGCCGAGGACGGGAACGGGGTGCCGTCGAGCCGGGCCACCACCCGCAGCGCGGCGTCCTCCATCTCCCGGCTCACCGGCCCGGCCAGCTGGCGCAGCCAGCAGCGCTGGCGGTAGCGGTGGCCCCACTGCAGCACCGCCTCGCGCAGGTCGTGCAGCTGGGCCCCGCGCTGGTGCCCGCCCGACCACAGGTCGGGCAGCGCCCGGCCCAGCTCGGCGTGCCACAGCAGCGGCGGCAGGTCGTCGGGCACCAGCGCCATGCCGACGTGGTTCACCGGGGAGTTGGTCAGGTTCTGGATGGCCCGGTCGGCCCCGCTGCGCCCGCGGAACAGCCAGAGGTCCCCGGAGCGGGTGAGGTCGACGGCCCGGTCCAGGGTGATCGCGGTGCGCGGCACGGCCGGTACGGTAGCGCCGGTGCGGTGGTGGAAGATCCTCGGACTGGCCGGGCTGGCCGGAGTGGCGGCGACCGGTGCGGTGAGCGTCCGCGACGAGCGGCGCCGGCGGGCCTACGCCCCGGAGGAGATCCGGGCCCGGCTGCACGAGCGGGTGGCCGCCATCCCCGGCGCTGAGCCGGTCGCCGTGGCGACCACCGGAACGACCACTGGAACGACCACCGGGGGCGACGGTTCGGCCGGTGCGGAGGACCTCGCGCAGGTCCCGACCGGCCGGGTGCGCCGGCTGCGGAGCGCGATGGCCGGGCGGTGGCGCCGGCTCCGACCGGCCGGAGCGGCCGACCGGCGCGACCGACCTACTGCCTGACCGACCGGCCGACGGGGCGCGCCGGCGCCCGCCGACCGGATGGCCGACGGGCGCGGTACGGGTGGTGCGGCGCCGGGATCAGGCGCCGGGATCAGAGGTCGGCGGTGGCCCGGTCGAGGTACTGGGCGAACTTCTCGCGGGCCGCCGCGGCCCGGGTGGGCACGTGCTCGCTCGGCACCTCGGCCGGCTGGTAGCCGCGCAGGATGCGCCGCGCCACGGTGGCCTTGTGCACCTCGTCGGGGCCGTCGTAGATGCGCGCCGCGCGGGCGGCCCGGTACATCTGCTCCAGCGGCAGGTCGGCGGAGAACCCGAGCGAGCCGTGCACCTGGATGGCCCGGTCGATGACGTCGTGCAGCACCGTCGCGCCCCAGTACTTGATCATCGCGATCTCGACCCGGGCGTTGGACGCGCCGACCCGGTCCATGGTCCAGGCCGCGTGCAGGGTGAGCAGCCGGGCGGCCTGCATCTCCGCGGCCGAGGTGGCCACCCAGTCCTGCACCATGCCCTTCTCGGCGAGCGTGGAGCCGTGCGCGTAGCGGCTGACCGCCCGCTCGCAGAGCATGTCGAAGGCCCGCTTCGACTGGCCGAGCCAGCGCATCGCGTGGTGGATGCGGCCCGGTCCGAGCCGCTGCTGGGCCAGCCGGAACCCGTCGCCGGGGTTGCCGATCAGGTTCTCCTTCGGCACCCGCACGTCGGTGTAGAGGATCTCCGCGTGCCCGCCGTAGAGCGCGCCGCTCTGCAGCGGGTGGTCCATCACCGGGATGTCCCGGACGATGTCCACGCCGGGGGTGTCCACCGGCACCACCAACATCGACGAGCCCTGGTAGGCCGACACGTCCGGGTCGGTCACCGCCATCACGATCAGGAAGTCGGCGTGCGAGGCGTTCGACGAGAACCACTTGTGCCCGTTGATCACGTACTCGTCCCCGTCGAGCACCGCGCGGGTGGTCAGCAGGGTGGGGTCCGACCCGGCGCCGGGCTCGGTCATCGAGAAGCTGCTGCGCAGCTCGCCGCGCAGCAGCGGCTCCATCCAGCGCTCCTTCTGCTCCGGCGAGCCGCCGATGGCCAGCAGCTCGGCGTTGCCGGAGTCCGGGGCCTGGTTGCCGAAGATCCCCGGGGCGTAGCGGCACTGGCCGAGGATCTCGTGCATCAGCCCGAGCCGGACCTGCCCGAAGCCGCCGCCACCCAGCTCCGGGGGGAGGTGCGCGGCCCACAGCCCGCGCTCCCTGACCCGCTCCTTGAGCGGCGCGGTGATCCGGGCGAAGGCCTCCCGGTCCAGGTCCAGGGTCTCCAGCGGGATGATCTCGTCGCGGACGAAGCCGCGCATCCACTCGAGCTGCGCCTCGAACTCGGGTTCGGTGCTGAAGTCCCACGCCATGCCCACGTCTCCGCTTCGTCGTCGGTCGGGAGGCGAGGTGCCGCGCCGGCGACGGCCCCGTCCTGCGGCCATCGTCGCCCGTGGTCGGCGCCGGGACAACGGCGAAGCGGTCACACCGGACCGTCGCGGTCCGGCGCGGGGATCAGATCCAGCCGCGCTTGGCGGCGTTCATCCCGGCCTGGAACCGGGTGCCGGCCTCCAGCCGGTCCATCAGCGCCCGCACCCGCCGCTGGACGGTGCGCACGCTGATGTGCAGCTGCCGGCTGATCGCCTGGTCGGTGGCGCCGGCCGCCATGACCATCAGCAGTTGGCGGTCCTCCTCGGTGACCGCGGTCTGCGCGGGGGCCTGGTGGCCGGGGCGTTCCACCGGGGTGGCCATGCTCCACACCGCCTCGAACCCGTCGACCAGCACGTCCAGCAGCAGCGACGGGCCGATCAGCAGCGACTCCTCGGGGCCGCGGCCGATCAGCGCCGCGTGGGTGTCGGCGACCAGCATCCGGAACGGCACCTGCGGCAGCCGGCGCTGCTCGACGCCCCACCGGTGGGTCGGGCGCACCGTGGAGTCGTCGGTGACGATCCGGTGCCGCACCCCGCGGGAGGGCCGGGCCCGTACGCCGTCGCCGATGTCCGGCCGCCCGGCCGTCCCGGGCACGTCGTACTGCCGCACCTCGCGGGTCGCGCCGGCCAGCAGCCGGGCCGCGGCCGAGGTGACCTCCGAGCGGCCCCGCAGGACCGTCACGCCGCCGTCGCCGCCGGCAGGGAGCTGCTCGGTGAACTGTGCGACCAGTGCAGTGGCGCGCCGCATTCGCAGCACCTGTTGGACCGGACCGGAAAGGACGTCGCGGTCATCCTCGAGCACACTCACGCAGACAGACACGTGGCGGACCCGGCCACGGTTCGGCCATCCACCGGACCGTGCCGGCCGTTCACCCGTCAGGTACGACCGTCCAGCGCGTGGTAGGCCGGACGGAGCAACTCGGTCACCCGCTCGCCGCGCACCTCGACGGGGAACTCCGGGACCTGGTCGAGCAGCGCGTCCGGTGGGGTCCGCGGCCCGGTCAACCGGGCCGACGGGTCGGGCCCGGCGGCGAAGAAGGCGTCGAGCAGCTCGGCCAGCGGGCGCGGGCGACCGTCCGCGGTGGGGGTGGCGCCCGGCCCGGCGCCGCCCTCCGCGGTCTCGGCGCGCCGGGCGCGCAGGTCCGCCAGCAGGGCGGCGCGGTCGCGCCCGCGCAGGGCCAGGATCTGGAACGGGTCGTCGTCGAACCGCTCGGCCAGCACGTAGAACACCGCGGCCAGGTGCTTGCACGGCACCGCGTGGTCCGGGCAGGTGCAGTCCATGACGATGTCGCGGCCGCTGGCCGGGAACAGGCTCAGCCCGACCGAGCCGAACACGTCCTCGATCTCGTGCGGCAGCACCCCGGCCAGCAGCGCGGCGGCGTGCGCCGCCTCGGCGGCCAGCGCCGCGGTGGCCGCGGCCCACTCGGACTTGCCGAACGCCGGGATGCCGATCCGTACCCGGTACGGGGTGGGTCGGCTGCCCTGCACCCGGGCGACCGCACCGCCGGCGTCGACGTCCAGCGAGACGATCTGACCGGCCCGGGCGTAGCTGCGCCCGCGGGAGAGCCGACCGCCGACGCCCAGCTCCTCGAGCACCCCGAGGAAGCGCCGCGACCACCAGGTGCGCGCGCTGCGGCCGCGGGTGCGCGAGATCTGGATGCCCCCGGCCACCGGCAGCGGCCTGGTCGGCGGCTCGTCGCGCCACCAGAACGGGTCGGGCTCCGGGGTGCCCGGCGGGGGCTCAGCCATCTCCGTCGGCCCCGTCCACGTCGGCGAGGGCCTCCGCGCCGAGGCTGAACACCTCGCGCAGGCTGTCGGTGGACAGCTCGGTCAGCCAGCCCTCGCCGTCGCCGACGACCAGGTCGGACAGCGCCCGCTTGCGCGTGATCATCTCGTCGATGCGCTCCTCGATGGTGCCCGGGCAGACGAACTTGCGGACCTGCACCGAGCGGCGCTGGCCGATCCGGAACGCCCGGTCGGTGGCCTGGTTCTCCACGGCCGGGTTCCACCAGCGGTCCAGGTGCACCACGTGGTTGGCCGCGGTCAGGGTCAGCCCGGTGCCGCCCGCCTTGAGCGACAGCAGCAGGATCGAGGGCCCGTCCCCGGCCTGGAACCGGGTCACCATCTCGTCGCGGCGCCGCGCCGAGGTGCCGCCGTGCAGGAACGCCACCTCGGTGTCGAACCGGGCCGACAGGTGCGGCACCAGCATCGACCCGAACTCGGTGAACTGGGTGAAGCAGAGCACCCGGTCGCCCTCGTCGAGGATCTCGCCGAGGATCTCCTCCAGCCGGATGATCTTCCCGGAGCGGCGGCCGATCGCCGAGCCGTCGTGCAGCAGGTGCGCGGGGTGGTTGCAGACCTGCTTGAGCTTGGCCATCGCGGCGAGCACGTTGCCCCGGCGCTCGATGCCCTCGCTGTCGGCGATCTTCTCCATCATGTCGTCGACCACCGTGCGGTAGAGCGAGGCCTGCTCGCGGGTCAGCCGGTAGTGCTGGGTGATCTCGATCTTCTCCGGCAGGTCGTCGATGACCGTGGGGTCGGTCTTCACCCGGCGCAGCACGTAGGGGCGGGTGATCCGGCGCAGCAGCCCGGCGGCCTCGCCGTCGTCGTGGCGCTCGATCGGGACCGCGAAGCGGGCGCGGAAGCCGTCGGCGGTGCCGAGCAGGCCGGGGTTGAGCACGTCCATGATCGACCAGAGCTCGGCCAGCCGGTTCTCCACCGGGGTGCCGGTGAGCGCGACCCGGTGCCCGGCGGCGAACCGGCGCACCGCGCGGGCGTGCCCGGCCCGGCTGTTCTTCACCGCCTGGGCCTCGTCGAGGACCAGCCGGTGCCAGCCGACGGCGCCCAGGTCGTCCGCGTCCCGGGTGGCGGTGGCGTAGGTGGTGACCACGAGGTCGTGGGCCACGGCGCGCTCGGCCAGCTCCGGGCCGCGGTGGCGGGTCGGGCCGTGGTGGGCGAGCACCCGCAGGTCGGGGGCGAACCGGGCGGCCTCCCGGACCCAGGTGCCGACCAGCGACATCGGGCACAGCAGCAGGGTCGGCGCGAGCGGCCCGCCGGCCCGCTCGTGGGCCTCCAGGGCGAGCAGCTGCACGGTCTTGCCCAGGCCCATGTCGTCGGCCAGGCACGCGCCCAGCCCGATCCGCGCCAGGAACGCCAGCCAGGACACCCCGCGCTGCTGGTAGGGCCGCAGCTCGGCGCGGAACCCGGCGGGCAGCTCGACCGGGGTCAGGGTGCGGTCGGCGGTGCCGGCCAGCAGATCGCCGATCCAGCCCTCGGCGCGCACCGCGGTCACCGGCAGCGGGACCTGCCCGGCGTCGGGGTCGCCGTCCGGCCCGGCCCACTCGTCGGGGTGGCGCTGGGCCAGCGCCAGCACCTGGGCGGCCGTGGGACCCGCCGTCCCACCCGGTCCGGCGGTCCGCCGCGCCCGGTGCAGGAACTCCAGCCCGGCCCGCAGCCGCTGCTGGTCGACCGCCACCCAGCGCCCGCGCAGCCGCACCAGCGGCGCCTTGGCCGCGACCAGGTCGGTCAGTTCGTCCTCGGACAGCTCGTCGTCGCCGACCGCCACCGACCAGCGGAACTCGGCCAGCTGCTCGCGGCCCAGTCCGCCGCGGGTGAGCACCCGGTCGGCCGGGGCGCTGCGGGTGCTCAGGCTCAGCCCGACCCGGCGGGCGCCGTCCCAGCCGGCCGGCAGCTGTACCCCGAACCCCGCCTCCAGCAGCAGCGCCGCGCCGGCGGTGAGGAACTCGTGGGCGCCGTCCAGGTCGAGGTCCAGCCGGGCCGGGCGGGCCTCGCGCAGCGCCCGGGACACCGCCGGCAGCACCAGCGCGGCTCGGCCCAGCTCGGCCAGCAGCAGCTCCTGCGGGTCGGCCAGCAGCCGGGCCGCCCGGCCGTCCCAGACGTGCTCGGCGGGCACCAGCAGGCTGGCGTCCTCGGTGGACTGCAGCAGGAACTCCAGCACCCAGCGGGTGCCGTCGCCGGTCTGGTCCTGCGGGTCCGCCCCGGGGTCGGCCGGGTCGTGCAGGGTCTCGATCTCGGCCAGCCGGAAGCAGGCCCGGCCGTGCGCGGCGGTCGCCGTGCCGACCCGGTCCCACGGCGCCACCGCCTCGGCCAGCGCGTCCAGCTCCTGGCCCGTCGCGTCGACCCGGGCGTCCGGGGTGAGCAGCGCGGCCAGCCAGGCCTCGGTGACCGGCAGCGTGCGCGGGGGGCGACCGCCGCGCCGGGGCGGCAGCAACGACACCGGGGTGGCGCTGCGGGCCAGCCGGTCGCGGACCGCGGAATCGGTGAGCACGGCCACCGCGTCGGCGAGCAGGACGGCCGGATCGGCGCCCGCCGTGTCGCGCGGACCGGCCGCCTCCGCCCGCCCGACCGGCGGCAGGCCGGTGACCAGCGCGTCGAACGCCACCGCGTCCAGGCCCTGCACGATCGGTCGCCAGCGGGCCAGCGCCCCGACCGGCCCGCGGTCCAGCGTCGGCAGCACCCGCCCCCTGGCGGCCAGGTCGTCGGCCAGTGCGGCCACCCGGCGCAGGTGGGTCACCGACGCCCCGTAGCGGGCCTCGTCGGCCGGGTCGTCCAGTTCGGCCGGGTCGACGACCAGACCCGGCACCGTCCACGGACGCAGCGCGGGCGCGCTCCTGCCCGGCGCGTCCGGCGTGCTGCGGACCAGTTCGGGGGACGGCAGCGGGCCGCCGGTGCGGGACGGCAGCAGCAGGGTCAGCACGACCGGCTTCCCCGGGTGCAGCCCGGCCAGCGCGGCCGACGGCGCGGCGAACGGGTGCGGCCGCGCCGTGCGCAGCGCGCGACCGCCACCGGTGGCCGGGCGGCTGCCGTCCTCGGCCCACAGCACCATCCCGCGACCGGGGGACCAGAGGGCGTGGACGGCGAGCACCCGGCCAGCCTACGAATCCGGTCCGACGGTCCCGCGGACCGGTGCCGGCCCGTCGCCCGCCGGGCCGTGGAGCTAGGCGACCAGGTCGGCGTAGTCGGGGTGGCGCTCGATCCAGCCCTTGACGAACGGGCAGATCGGCACCACCCGCAGGCCGCGCTCGCGGGCGCTGTCCAGCGCGGCCCGCACCAGCACCCCGCCCAGTCCCCGGCCCTCGTGGGCGTCGTCGATCTCGGTGTGCAGGAACACGATCCGGTCGGCGCGCAGCCGGTAGGCGGCCAACCCGGCCCGCTCGCCGTCGACCAGGACCTCGAACCGCCGCGCCTCCGGCAGGTCCACGACCCGCTGCTCGCTCATGACCGCACTCCCGTCTCCCCGTCCTGGGTCTCCCCGTCCTGGGTCTCGCCGCCCTGCCCGCCGTGCGGAACGTACGTCGCGGGCACCACGCCCAGCCGGCCGCCCTGGTAGTCCTCGAACGCGGCGAGCACCTCGGCGCGGCTGTTCATCACGAACGGCCCGGCCCAGGCGACCGGCTCACCGATCGGCCGCCCGCCCAGGACGACCACGTCCAACCCGTCCAGCCGGGACTCCTGGGTGGCGTCGGCGGTGACGGTGATCGCGTCGCCCGGCCCGAACAGGGCGGCCTGGCCGGTGCGGACCGGCCGCCCGGCCGGGCCCACCGATCCGCGCCCGGACAGCACGTAGACCAGGGCGTTGAAGTCGGGCCGCCAGGGCAGTCGCAGCCGCCCCCCGGGCGCGACCGTGACGTGCATCATCGCCATCGGGGTGCGGGTCGAGCCCGGCCCGGCGTGCCCGGCCAGCTCGCCGGCGATCACCCGGATCAGCGCGCCGCCGTCGGCCGAGGTCAGCAGCGCGGACTCGGCGGCCCGCAGGTCCTGGTACTTCGGCTGCACCCACTTGTCGGCCGCCGGCAGGTTCACCCACAGCTGCAGGCCGTGGAACAGCCCGCCGCTGACCACCAGCTGCTCGGGCGGGCGCTCGATGTGCAGCAGCCCGGAGCCGGCGGTCATCCACTGGGTGTCACCGTTGGTGATCACCCCGCCGCCGCCGTGCGAGTCGGCGTGCTCGAAGGTGCCGTCGATGATGTAGGTGACGGTCTCGAAGCCCCGGTGCGGGTGCCACGGGGTGCCCTTGGGCTCACCGGGCGCGTACTCGACCTCGCCCATCTGGTCCATCATCAGGAACGGGTCCAGGTCGCGCAGGCCGATCCCGGCGAAGGCCCGGCGCACCGGGAAGCCCTCGCCCTCGAAGCCGGTCGGCGCGGTGCTGACCGAGCGGACCGGGCGGTCGACGGCCGTCGCGTCCGGCTCGGGGACGCGGGGCAGGACGGTCACGTCGGGAACGGTCACCGCGGGCATCGGGGCCTCCGTTGGAAGTTGATGTGACAACTACCTGGCTGAACCGCGCCGCCCGGCGGTTTCTTCCCACCCGCCCCGACCTCGTCGAACCGGCGGTCACCGGCGACTCCTGCAGATCCCGGTGATCAGGTCTCGGCGCGGGGGGCGTTGCGGGACAGGAACGAGCGCAGCACCTCGCGGGCGCCGTCGCGGATCTCCGGTCCGTGGGTGAAGGCGGCCCGGTCGTACTCCAGCTCGCCGAGCACGTGCGCGGTGCGCCGGCTGAGCCGGAAGTCCGAGCACGGCGGCTTGGGCGAGTAGCGCAGTCCGAGCACGTTGAACAGGGCGTCGCCGGTGATCAGCGTGGCGGTCGGCTCGTGCACCAGTGAGATGTGGCCGGGGGAGTGTCCGGGGGTGGCGACCACCCGCAGCCCGCCGGCGGCCGGCAGCACCTGGCCGTCGGTCAGCCGCTCGCCCACCGCGGCGGCCGGGAACGCCCCGCCGCCGAAGCGGGCCATCAGCCGCCCGGCCGTGGTCGAGGCGTCCGGTGGCGGGTTCTTCCCGGCCTCCACGAAGTCGGCGTCGGCCTCGTGGGCGGCCACCGGGGCGCCGGTCCTGACGGCCATCTCGGCCGCTCCGCCGGCGTGGTCGGGGTGGGCGTGGGTGAGCACGATCCGCTGCACGTCCGACGGGTGCTTCCCGATCGCGGCCAGCCCGGCGACGATCTTCGGCGGGGCCCTGCGGACGCCGCAGTCGACGAGGGTGACCGAGCCGTCGTCGTCGACCAGGGCGAAGGAATTGATCATCGAGGACCCGACGGTCGGGATGCGGAACACCCCGGGGGCGAGCGCGATGGCGGGCGGGGAGGCCATGGTCGGCGACCCTAGTGGTTCGCCGGTGCCGTCCACGCGGACACGCAGCCGACCACCGCCGCGGTGGTCTCCTCGGGGCGCTCCAGGTGCGGGGCGTGCCCGCAGTCGAGCACCAGCAGCTCGACCGGCCCCCGGGCCGCGTCGCGGACGGCCTCGACGTGCACCAGCGAACCGTACGGATCGGCCGTGCCCTGGACCGCGAGCACGGGGGCGTCGATGCCGGGCAGCTGCGGGCGCAGGTCCCAGTCGCGGAACCCCGCGGAGAGCCAGACGTCGTTCCAGCCGCGGAAGGCGGCGTCCGGGTCGCGGTGGTGGCGGGCCATCCGGGTGCGCAGGTCGCCGTGGTCGAACGCCTTCCGGGCCTGCTCGATGGCCCGCAGCCCGGTCTCCTCGACGATCACGTGCGGGGCCAGCACCACCAGCCCGGCGACCGGGTCCGGGCCGGCCGCGTGCAGCAGGGCGATCGATCCACCGTCGCTGTGGCCGACCAGCACCGGGCGCGGCAGGCCGAGCGCGGCGCGCAGGGCCGGCACGACGACCGCGGCCTCGTCGTGCATGAAGCGCGCGGTCCGGGGCGCGGAGGGCGGGTCGGAGGCGCCGTGCCCCAGCCGGGAGTAGGCCACGGCGCGGCAGCCGGTGGCCGCGGCGACCCGGGCGGGGAACCCGCGCCACAGCCCGACCGATCCCAGCCCCTCGTGCAGGAACAGCAGCGCCGGACGGTCGGCGGCGCCGGGGACGTCCTGGTACTCGACCCGGCCGCCGGGAACCTCGACGGTCGGCAGGGCGGGGGGCACTCCCCGAACCTAGCTGTCGGACCCCGCCGGCACTGTCCGCCCGTCGGGTACCGCCATGATCTCCTGTTCCGATCACCTGGTTGCCCGCGCGTGTCGAGCCGCTAGCTGTCCGGTGCCCGATCCAGCTGCGCGACCAGCCGGCGCGGCGCGATCTCCCGGTAGGCGTCGGTGACGATCTCGGCGATCTCGTCCCAGTCCACGTCCGGCCGGTCCAGGTACACCCCCAGCCACCCGCGCGCGCCGACGTAGGGCGGGCGGAAGAAGTGCCCGGGCCGCTCGGCCACCAGCGCCTCCTGGGTCCCCGGCGGCGCCGCGCACCAGAAGCCCAGGCGGTCGTCGTGGTGGTGGTCGGCGTAGGCGACGAACACCTTCCGCACGAACCAGGTCGGTTCGCCGTGGCTGAGCTTCTCGGTGACCTCGGGCAGCGCCTTGCACAGCGCCCGCAGCCGGGGGAGGGGATCGCTCACGCGACCACCTCGCTGCGCTCGGCAGCCGCGTGAGCCGAGGCTGCTGTGTCGAATGGTTCGCTCGCAAGCTCGCTCACGCGACCACCTCGCTGCGCTCGGCAGCCGCGTGAGCTGAGGCTGCTGTGTCGAACGGTTCGCTCGCAAGCTCGCTCACGCCGGGACCGCCCGCATCGCCGAGTAGCCGGTGGGCGGGGGGAACCGCACGACGTCGGTCAGCCGCAGGCCGGCGGCGTCGAGCAGGGCGGTGAACTCGACCAGGGTGCGCTCGCGCCCGCCCACGGCCACCAGCATGTTCAGGTCGCTC
>DASQMQ010000560.1:0-4051 GCA_035645455.1 Pseudonocardia sp. | reverse complement strand
CCCTGTCCGGCCGCGCGGTGGTCGTCCGCGTGGCGGACGGCGCGGAGCTGGCCTCGGCCGTGCACCCGTACCGGCACTCGGTGCTGGAGCAGGCGCTGCCCGACGGCACCCCGCTGCCCCCGGACTGGGCCCTGCAGGTGCCGGCCGACTACGTCGAGGTGCTGCGCATCGCGGTGCCCAAGGCCGTGGCCGCGGCCGGCGTCGACCCGCGCTCGGTGATCGGGATCGCCACCGACTTCACCGCCTGCACGGTGCTGCCCACCCTGGCCGACGGCACCCCGCTGTGCGAGCTGCCCGAGCTGGCCGGCCGCCCGCACGCCTACGTGAAGCTGTGGAAGCACCACTCCGCGCAGGGGCAGGCCGACCGGATCACCGCGCTGGCCGAGGAGCGCGGCGAGGCGTGGCTGGCCCGCTACGGCGGGCGGATCTCCAGCGAGTGGGAGTTCGCCAAGGCCCTGCAGCTGCTGGAGGAGGACCCGGAGGTCTACGCGCGCACCGAGCGCTGGGTGGAGGCCGCGGACTGGATCGTCTGGCAGCTGTGCGGGGAGTACCGGCGCAACGCCTGCACCGCGGGCTACAAGGGCATCCTGCAGGACGGCCACTACCCGAGCCCGGAGTACCTGGCCGCGCTGCACCCGGACTTCGACGGCTTCGTCACCGACAAGCTCGCGCACCCGATCGCCGAGCTCGGCACCCGGGCCGGCGGGCTGACCGCCGAGGCCGCCGCCTGGACCGGGCTGCCGGAGGGCATCGCGGTCGCGGTCGGCAACGTCGACGCGCACGTCACGGTGCCCGCGGCGCAGGCCGTGCACCCCGGCCAGATGGTCGCGATCATGGGTACCTCGACCTGCCACGTGATGGTCTCCGACCGGCTCGGCGAGGTGCCCGGCATGTGCGGGGTGGTCGACGGCGGCATCCTGCCCGGGCTGTGGGGCTACGAGGCCGGGCAGAGCGGGGTCGGCGACATCTTCGGCTGGTTCGTCGACACCTCCGTCCCGCCGGACTACCACCGCCGCGCCGCCGAGCGCGGCCTGGACGTGCACCAGCTGCTCACCGAGCTGGCCGCCGAGCAGGCCGTCGGCGAGCACGGGCTGATCGCGCTGGACTGGCACTCGGGCAACCGTTCGGTGCTGGTCGACCACGAGCTGTCCGCGGTGGTGGTCGGGCAGACCCTGGCCACCCGCCCCGAGCACACCTACCGGGCGCTGCTGGAGGCCACCGCGTTCGGCACCCGGGCGATCATCGAGGCGTTCGAGGCGGCCGGGGTGGCGGTGACCGAGCTGGTGGTGGCCGGTGGGCTGCTGAAGAACCGGCTGCTGATGCAGATCTACGCCGACGTCTGCGACCGGCCGCTGTCGATCATCGGCTCGGAGCAGGGACCGGCGGTGGGCTCGGCCATCCACGCCGCGGTGGCCGCCGGCGCGCACCCCGACGTGCGGGCCGCGGCGGAGGCGATGGGCTCGGTGCACGCCGCCGCCTACACCCCCGACCCCGGGCGGGTGCGGGCCTACGACGCGCTCTACGCCGAGTACCGGCGGCTGCACGACCACTTCGGCCGCGGTGAGGGTGAGCGCAACCCGGGCGGCAACGACGTGCTGCACCGGCTGCGCCGGATCCGGCGCGCGGCGGTGGCCCGGTGATCCCGCCGTCGGCCGCCCCGGCGGTGCGCGGCCTGCGCGAGCAGGTCGCCGCGCTGCACGCCGAGCTGGTCCGCTACGGGCTGGTGGTGTGGACCGCGGGCAACGTCTCGGCCCGGGTGCCCGGCCACGACCTGCTGGTCATCAAGCCCAGCGGGGTGGGCTACGACGAGCTGACCCCGGACGCCATCGTGGTCTGCGACCTGCACGGGGAGCTGGTCGACGGCGAGCTGTCGCCGTCCAGCGACACCGCCGCGCACGCCTACGTCTACCGCCACCGGCCCGACGTCGGCGGGGTCGTGCACACCCACTCGACCTACGCCTGCGCCTGGGCGGCGGTCGCCGAGCCGATCCCGTGCGCGCTGACCGCGATGGCCGACGAGTTCGGCGGGGAGATCCCGCTCGGCCCGTTCGCCCGGATCGGTGACGACTCGATCGGCCGGGGCATCGTGGCGACCCTCGCCGGGCACCGCTCCCCCGCGGTGATCATGCAGAACCACGGGGTGTTCACCATCGGCGAGGACCCCAGGGCGGCGGTGAAGGCCGCGGTGATGTGCGAGGACGTCGCGCGCTCCACCCACCTGGCCCGCCAGCTCGGGAAGCTGGTGCCGATCCCCCAGGACGACGTGGACGCCCTGTACGACCGCTATCAGAACGTCTACGGCCAGCCGGGAGGCACCGCACCGTGAAGCAGATCTGGTTCCTCACCGGCAGCCAGGGCCTCTACGGCCCGGAGACGCTGGACCAGGTGGCCGGGCAGTCCCAGAAGATCGCCACCGAGCTCGCCGAGGCGGTGCCCGCCGAGGTGGTCTGGAAGCCGGTGCTCACCGACGCCGACGGCATCCACACGATGATGCTGGCCGCCAACGCCGACCCGGACTGCATCGGGGTCACCGCCTGGATGCACACCTTCTCCCCGGCCCGGATGTGGATCGCCGGGCTGGACGCGCTGCGCAAGCCGCTGCTGCACCTGCACACCCAGGCCAACCTGGAGCTGCCCTGGGCCACCATCGACATGGACTTCATGAACCTCAACCAGGCCGCCCACGGCGACCGGGAGTTCGGCTACATCCAGGCCCGGCTCGGGGTCGTCCGCAAGATCGTGGCCGGGCACGTGTCGGACCCGCTGGTGGCCTGCCGGGTGGCCGCGTGGGCGCGCGCCGCGCTGGGCTGGGCCGAGGTGCGCTCGCTGCGCCTGGCCCGCTTCGGCGACACCATGCGCGACGTCGCGGTCACCGAGGGCGACCGCACCGAGGCCCAGTGGCGGTGGGGGGTCACGGTCAACGGCTACGCCGTCACCGACCTCGCCGACGCCGTGCACGCCAGCCTGGACGCCGAGGTCGACGCGCTGGTCGCCGAGTACGCCGAGCGCTACGAGGTGGCGCCCGAACTGCGCGCCGGCGGCGACCGGCACGAGTCGCTGCGCTACTCCGCACGGATCGAGCTGGGGCTGCGCGCGCTGCTCGCGGCCAGCGGGGCGAGGGCGTTCACCACCAACTTCGAGGACCTCGGCGAGCTCAAGCAGCTGCCGGGGCTGGCCGTGCAGCGGCTGATGGCCGACGGTTTCGGCTTCGCCGGCGAGGGCGACTGGAAGACCGCCACCCTGCTGCGCACGCTCAAGGTCGCGGCCGGCGACCTGCCCGGCGGCACCTCGTTCATGGAGGACTACACCTACCACCTGGGCCCGGGCACCCCGCGCGTGCTCGGCGCGCACATGCTGGAGGTCTGCCCGTCGATCGCCGCGCAGACCCCGCGGGTGGAGATCCACCCGCTGGGCATCGGCGGGCGCGAGGACCCGGTGCGGATGGTCTTCGACGCCGCGCCCGGCCCGGGCCTGGTGGTCGGCATGTCGGACATGGGCGACCGGTTCCGGCTGGTGCTCAACGAGATCGACGTGGTGGCGGCGAACGAGCCGCTGCCCAGGCTGCCGGTGGCCCGCGCGGTCTGGGAGCCGCAGCCCGACCTGCGCACCGCGTCCGAGACGTGGATCATGGCCGGTGGTCCGCACCACACCGTGCTGTCCACCGCACTGGACACCGAGACCGTCGCCGACCTGGCCGAACTGGCCCGCACCGAGCTGCTGGTGATCGACGAGGACACCACCTCCCGGCGGTTCGGCCGCGAGCTGCGCTGGAACCAGGCGTACTACCGGCTGGCCGGGGCCCTGTGAGCGGCCCGGCGACCGCCGGGGCCGCCGACGCCGCAGCCGGGTCCGGGGGCGGGCTGGAGGTGCACCGGCTGCGCGGGTCCGGGGTCGAGGTCGGGGTGATCGCGCACGGCGCCCGGATCGCCGCGGTGCGCGCCCCGGACCGCTCCGGGCGGTGGGCCGAGGTGGCGCTGGGGCTGGCCGACCTGGCCGCCTACCGGGCCGACCCCGCCTACCTGGGCGCCTGCGTGGGCCACTACGCCAACCG
>DASQMQ010000559.1:0-8950 GCA_035645455.1 Pseudonocardia sp. | reverse complement strand
GGACCGGTCCCGGGCCTGCCAGTCTGACGGCGTGCAGCAGCGCTGGTGGAGGGCCGATGACGAGGTGTCCCGCAACCCGGTGTGGGTCGCCGTCGACGTGGGCGTGGCCCTGCTGTCGGCCGGGATCGCCGTGGGCGACAGTGACAGCACGGCGAGCGTCGAGTCCGGCCCGATAGCTGTCCGGCTGGCCGTGGTGCTGTGGTTCCTGTCCATCTCCCTCCGCCGGTTCCTGCCGGTGATCTGCCTGTGGGGAGCCGGCGCCGCCAGCGCAGTGGTGGCCGCTGCGGGCCAGCCGCTCACCAACCTCTCCCTCGCCACCGCCCTGGCGCTCGGTCTGGTCTTCCGCACCCGCTCGATCCGGGCTGCTGCCCTGTTGGCCGCCATTCCGACCACCGGGGCGCTGGCCGCCCTGCTTGCCAGCCCCGAGGGACGCAGTACCTGGGCACTGGCTGCCGCCGTCCACCTCGCAGCAGCGGTGTGGGGCGCTACCGCTCGCCGGGCGGCCCGCAGTCGGGCTCAGCTGGAGCGGCTCAGTCGAGAAGGCGCCGTGGAGGCCGAGCGGGCACGGCTGGCGCTGGACCTGCACGACGCGGTCGGTCACGCGGTGACTCTCATGCTGACCTACGCCGGCGCGGCGCGGCTCTCGCTGCCGGCGGGGGAGAGCGCCGCCCGGACCTCGCTCGGCCTCGTCGAGCGAGCTGGCCGGTTCGCCATGCAGGACCTCGACCGGGTGCTGAGCGTGCTGAGGTCGCAGGAAACCCCTGAGGTTCCGCTCGAGAAGCGGTTGCACGCACTGATGGAGGCCCTGGGATTGGAGACGACCCTCGCGTTCCCCGGCAACGACCCCGCTCAACCGCTGTCCACGCCCCTGCAGGAGGCCGTCTACCGCATCGTGCAGGAGTCCCTCACCAACGTGCTTCGGCACAGCTGCGGCCGCGACGTGCAGGTCGTCGTCCACCGGACCCGGCAGCATGTGCGCGTGACCGTCACCGACACGGGCCCGTCCTCGGCAGCCGTCGCGTTCCGGCCGGCTGCGGGTGGTCGGGGTCTGCCTGGCATGGCCGCTCGGGCAGCCGAGCTCGGCGGGACCGTCACCGCAGGCCCGACCGGAACCGGCTGGCAGGTCGAGGCACTGCTCCCGGTGTCCCCGGCGCGCGTCCCGTGATCCGCATCGCGATCGTCGACGACGACGCCCTGCTGCGAGCGGGCCTGCGCCTACTGCTCGAGACGCAGCCCGACCTCAGGGTGGTGACCGAGGCGGGGACCGGTCGGGAGGCGGTGCAGCAGTGCAGGGCACTGACCCCTGACGTCATCCTGATGGACCTGCGCATGCCCGGCATGGACGGCGTCGAGGCGACCCGGCAGCTCACTGCGGGGGACAGCGGCGCCCGGGTGCTGGTCCTGACGACGTTCGACGACGAGGCGGGGATGTTCGACGCGGTCCGGGCGGGCGCCAGCGGCTTCCTGCTCAAGCGGGCGGCTCCCGAGGAGCTGCTGGCGGCCGTGCGGGCTGTCGCGGCAGGAGAGGGGCTGGTCAGCCCTGCGATGACACTGCGACTGCTGCGCGGCTTCGCGGCCGCCGTCCCCGGTCCACCCGAACCGGAGGTGCAGCGCAGGGTCGATGCCCTCACGGCACGTGAACGCGAGGTGCTGGTGCTCCTCGCCCGCGGTCTGTCCAACGCCGAGGTCGCGGACCGGGCGCGAATGGCCGAGACCACAGCGAAGACCCACGTCGCTCGGGTGCTGACCAAGCTCGGCCTGCGTGACCGGGTCCAGGCCGTCGTCTTCGCCTACCAGAACGGCCTCGTCCGTCCAGGTGACCGCTGAGTCCGGCAGGGCCTTCTTCGTTGCGGGCCGGGGGTGGGTCCCGGCTCAGCGCAGGTTCCAGGAGTTGGTGCGGGCCGGGCTGTCGGCGGGGGTGTGCACCTCCCCGAGCCTGCGGAAGACCTCCGCGGCGGCCCGGGAGAACCCGTCCGGCACGTCCACCGCGGTCAGCGCGTCGCCGGCCTGGTCCATCTCCCCCGCCCACCGCCAGGCCGCGGCCGCGACCTTCGTCGGCGCCGCGTCCAGCAACGGCTCCCCGCCGGTGCGGGCGAGCTCCTCGCGCAGGGCGGCGGCCACGCCGTACCGGTCGGCCGCCTCGGCCATGGCCAGCCGCAGCGCGGTCAGCGCCTTGCTCTGCAGCGCGAAGCACGCCTTGAGCGCGCTCGCCGCGCCCACCTCGGGGCCGAGCACGCGGGGCTCGAACGGCGAGCCGGTGAACAGCCCGGCGACCGTCGTCGCGGCCGGCCCGGACAGCCAGAGCACCGTCTGCCCGGGCTCCCACGCCGGCGGCCCGATGATCGCCCCGTCCACCACCCGCCCCGGCGCGAACAGGGCGCCGATCGCCCGCACCGTCTCCGGCGACACCGCGTTCGCGTCGACGTAGAGGGGCTGCTGCCGGCTCCCGTCCAGGGCCGCCGCGACCTGCCGGGCGACGTCCAGCGCGGCGTCCGGCGGGCACACCGAGACGATCACGTCCGCCCGCCGGGCCACCCCGGCCAGATCCGGCACCCCGACCAGGTCGGCCAGCTCGGCCCGCTTCGAGGTGATCAGGCTGCGCCCGGCGGCGGCCCAGATGACCGCGCTCGCCGCGGGCTTGAGCGCCGACCCCACCGCCGCCCCCATCGAACCGGGGTGCAGCACCCCGATGACCGGCCGGGCGGGCAACGCGGGCGCGCTCATGCCCGCATTCTCACCCCACCCCGGTCCCCCGGCCACACCACCCGGGCCGGGGCGAGCGGCATCACGCCACGGCGCCGCGGGCGGCGCTCAGGCCCCGGTGACCAGCCGCTGGACCTGCTGGCCCAGTTCGGTCAGCAGCGGCGCCACCCCGGGCACCACCAGCGCGGCCAGCACCATCACCGTCACCGTCAGCGCCGGGGCGACCACCCACGCCTCCACCGATCCCCCGGTCCGCATCCGCAGCGGCCGCGGGCTGCCCACCGGGTACCAGCGTCGTTGGCGGATCGGCAGCGGCCACAGCAGTGGCGCCCCGGAGTGGGTGATCGCGTCCCCCATCGAGTGCACGACCATCCCGATGGTGATCGCGGTGCCCAGCCAGCCCGCGGTGCCGTCGGTGCCGCCGGGCACGAACTGCTCCACGCCGTAGGTCAGCCCGGCCGCGATGACCAGCGACGGCGGCCCGGGCACCAGCTCGTCGAGCCCCTTGATCGCCAGCGCCAGGCAGACGAACAGCGTGCCGACCAGCACCGGGGTGCCCCACCGGGCCGAGGCCAGGTTCACCGCCATGCCCAGCGCCAGCGCGCCGACCACGGTGTGGGTGATGCCGCGGTGGGTGCCCTTCCCGGTGTCGCGCCGGCCCCGGGTGAGGTCGTAGAGGAATCCCGACAGCGGCCGGACGGCGTGGCTGGCCAGCCAGGACGCCGCGGAGAACCGTCGGGTGGCCACCGAGTTGGGGTGGTCCAGGTCGGGCAGCAGCGCCGCGCCCGCGCAGACCGCGGCGAAGGTCAGGATGCTGCCCGCGCTCGGCTCCACCCCCACCAGTCGAGGTGCGTAACCGGCGACCGCGAGCCCCGCGGCCGCCCCCGACGTGGCATGACTGACCCCGAGCACACCCCGACCCTAACGATCACCGACCGTCACCCCCGCGAGGCGCGCCGCCGGCCCCGGCGGCCCGGTCAGCTCCGGCGCAACCAGCGCCGGCGCGGGCCGCGCACCTCCAGCGAGCCGGCCCGCACGCTGCCGCGCAGCACGAACAGCGGGCCGCCGGCCGCCGCCCCGCCGGACCGGCCGCGGACCCGCTCGGACACGCTGCCCAGCACGACCTCGATGCCCGCCCGGTCGACCCGGGCGGCCTCGGGCACCCGCAGGTCCACCGACCCCGCGGTGACGTCCAGGTCGATCTCCACGACGTCGTGCTCGATCTCGGTCTCGGTGAAGTCGAGCTCGGCCGAGCCCATCGCCACGCTGACCCGCAGCGCCGCCGGCACCGACCAGTGCCCGCGCCGGGTCACCGAACCGAGCTGGGCGCTGATCAGCGCGCCGTCACCGGACGGCACCGGGCGCCGGGCGGGCGCCGCCGCGGCCGGAGCGGGCGGCCGCGCCACGGCCCCGGAGCGGGTCGGGCGGTCCGGGTGCACCAGACCCGGCAGGTCGATCAGCACCGCGTTCAGCTCGCCCCGGGTGCGCGCGGCCAGCGCGGCGTCGACCCGGGCGGTGAACTCGTCGAGGTCGAGCAGGCCGCGCCCGGTGGCGCGTTCCAGCAGGGACACCGCGTGGCGGCGTTCGTCGTCGGAGACCCGCAGATCGCGGGCGGGCACCGGATCGGTCACCCCGCCCAGCCTAGGCCAGGCCGACCGGCGCAGCGGCAGCCGCGACGTGGGTGCCACTCCACCCGCGGCATGCGCACCTCTGCTTTTCCTCTGTTCCTGCACCCGTGCGTTCATCACCAATTCATTTTCTCGCCACCACGGTACAGCGGTTTATCGGCCGAATCGAAGCCTACGGCCGCGTCCCCATCCCGCGGTCGGAGGTCGAGCGGAAGTTCACGTGTCGTGTGCACGGCCCGCGCCATCGTGGAGGAATTCGAGCGACCACCGGCAACGCTGACGCAACGTGACCGTCAGACCCTCCGGCACGACCCGGGAGGGAGCGGTTCTTGACCCTAAGGAAGTCTGTTCATGCTGGTCAGGCCGGTGTATCCGGCGCGCTCACCGCTCTGGACGACGCGTCGCGAAGAGAGTCGCCATTCGTGTAATGGTTCGTGCCCACGATCGGCGATACATTCGATTCAGCCCCGCCGCGCCCATCGCTCCCCCGCAGTTTTTCACCGGTGATGGTCGTTGGATCGCTGACCAACTGCCGGGGACCGCGCCGATGAATGTCGGGCGCCGGCACAGCGCGATGGTCGGGGCGGGCCTGTCCGCGAGTGGTCGGAGGATCAGTGGCACCGAGTGCGGAGACCATGATGGTGGTCGAGCGACGACACGGGGACCGTCGCAGAACGGTGCGCTCCGCAGTGCCGCCCGGCTACGTGGGCCGTCGACTCGCCCTGATGGCCTGGGACTGCGTGGCCTGGGCATTCGGCCTGACCGCCGCCATCTGGATGCGCTACGAGGGCGACACCTCGATGATCAACCGGCCGGGCCTGGCCGTCCTGGTGATCATCGCGATCGTCGCGCACCTGCTGCTGGCCCTGCCGCTGCGGCTGTACCGGGGGCGGTACCGGGTGGGCGGCGCGGACGGCGCGATCGCGCTGTGCGCCGTGATGGGCCTGGTGGGCTGCAGCGCGATGGCCGTGGTGCTGGTGCCCGGCCTGGCTCCGGTGCCGCGGTCCGTACCGGCCATCGGCACGCTGGTCGCGATCGCCGCCGCGGTCGGGGCCAGGCTCGCCGTCCGGCTGCTCCGGGAGCGCAGCGCCCGGCCGGACGCGCGGTCCGCACTGCGCGTCATCGTGCTCGGCAGCGGCGTCGAGGGTCAGCAGCTGGTGAAGTCGATGATCACCGATCCGGGCAGCGGCTACCGGCCGGTCGCCCTGCTCGACGACGACCCGGAGCGGCGGCACCTCAGCGTCTACGGGGTCTCGGTCCGGGGCACCCGCCACGACCTCGCCGAGGTCGCCGCCAGGACCGGTGCCGACCACCTCGTGGTGGCCGCCCGCGACCTGGGCTCCGCGGAGATGGACGAGGTGAGCCGGGCAGCCGTCGAGGCCGGCCTCGGGGTGAAGGTGCTGCCGCCGCTGGAGGAGCTGCTGCGGCCGCTGGACGAGCTGCTGCAGCCGAACGTCGTCCTGTCCGACCTGCGCGACCTGGACATCACCGACCTGCTCGGCCGGCTCCCGGTCGAGATCGACGTCGCGGCCATCGCCGGTTACCTGACCGGCCGGCGGGTGCTGGTGACCGGGGCGGGCGGTTCCATCGGTTCGGAGCTGTGCCGCCAGATCCACCGCTTCGAGCCGGCCGAGCTGATCATGCTCGACCGCGACGAGTCCGGGCTGCACGCGACCCAGCTGTCGATCACCGGCAGCGCGCTGCTGGACTCGTCCGACGTCGTGCTGGCCGACATCCGCGACGCCGACGTGCTGGCCGAGCTGTTCGCCCGGCGCCGCCCGGAGGTCGTGTTCCACGCCGCCGCGCTCAAGCACCTGCCGGTGCTCGAGCGGTTCCCGGACGAGGCGTGGCGGACCAACGTCCTCGGCACGCAGAACGTGCTCGATGCCGCCCGGATCGGCGGCGCGACGACCTTCGTCAACATCTCCACCGACAAGGCGGCCAACCCGATCAGCGTGCTCGGCCGGTCCAAGCGCATCGGCGAGCAGCTGGTGGCCGAGGCCTCCGAGCACAGCGACGGCACCTACGTGTCGGTCCGGTTCGGCAACGTGCTGGGCAGCAGGGGCTCGGTGCTCACCACGTTCACCGAGCAGATCGCCGCGGGCGGGCCGCTCACCGTCACCCACCCCGACGTGACCCGGTTCCTGATGACCATCTCCGAGGCCGCCCAGCTGGTCGTGCACGCCGCGGCCATCGGCCGCCCGGGCGAGGTGCTGGTGCTCGACATGGGCGGACCGGTGCGCATCGTCGACCTCGCCCAGCAGTTGATGCGGCTGACCGAGCGCACGGTCGACATCGTCTACACCGGCCTGCGCGGTGGGGAGAAGCTGCACGAGGAACTGCTCGGCGACGGCGAGGTCGACCACCGGCCGATCCACCCGGCCGTCTCGCACATCCCCGCACCGCCGCTGCAGATCAGGTGCGCGATCGAGTACGCCGCCCGACTGGGATCCGCCCAGGCGATGGTCCACCTCCTGCAGCTACCCGCCCCCACCCTCGCCCTCGCACCCGTCATGGCAGCCGGCCACTGGGCTCCCGCCCAGGTGTTCCCGCGCCCCCAGCGGGTGTCATGACCAGCCCGGCAACACGCACCCCGGCGCTCGCGCTGGACGGCGGCACGCCGATCCGGGTCGACAGCTGGCCCGGCTGGCCGCACTTCGACGACGACGAGCAGGCCGCGGCGCTCGCCGTGCTCACCTCCGGTCGGGTCAACTACTGGACCGGCGAGCACGGCCGGGCCTTCGAGCGCGAGTTCGCCGACTGGGTCGGGGTCGCGCACGCGGTCACGGTGGCGAACGGCACCGTCGCGCTGGAGATCGCGCTGCGGGCGGTCGGCGTCGGCCCGGGCGACGAGGTCGTGGTGCCGGCCGCGACGTTCATCGCCACCGCGTCCGCCGTGGTGGCCTGCGGGGCGCAGCCGGTGGTCGTCGACGTCGACCCGTTGACGCAGTGCCTCACCGCCGGGACGGTCGAGGCCGCGCTCACCAAGCGCACCGCGGCCGTGGTCGTGGTGCACCTCGGCGGCTTCCCGGCCGACGTGGAGCCGGTCGTGCGCCTCGCCCGCCGGGCCGGGCTGACCGTGGTCGAGGACTGCGCACAGGCCCACGGCGCGCACCGGGACGGCCGCACGGTCGGCACGTTCGGCGACGTCGCGGCCTGGTCGTTCTGCCAGGACAAGATCATGTCCACGGCCGGCGAGGGCGGCGCGATCACCACCGCGGACCGGCGGGTGTGGCGGCGGTGCTGGGAGTACAAGGACCACGGCAAGAACCACGACGCGGTGTTCGCCCCGGACCGCCCGCCCGGGTTCCGGTACGTGCACGACAGCTTCGGCACCAACGCCCGGCTGACCGAGGTGCAGGCGGCGGTGGGTCGTCGCCAGCTGCACAAGGTCGACGGCTGGGTCGCGATCCGGCGGGCGCACGCCGCCCGGTTCACCGCGGGCCTGTCCGACCTGTCGGCACTACGCCTGCCCGCGGTACCGCGCGGTGTCGGACACGCCTTCTACCGCTACTACGCGCACCTGCGACCGGAGCAGCTGGCTCCCGGCTGGGACCGGGACCGGGTGATCGCCGCGCTGGTCGCCGAGGGCATCCCGGTCACCTACGGCGGCTGCGCGGAGATCCAGCGGGAACGGGCCTTCGACGCGTCGGGGCGCAGACCCGCGGTGCTGCCGAACGCCGCCGTCCTGGCCCGGACGTCGATGACGGTGCCGGTGCACCACCGGATGACCGACGCGGACGTCGACGACGTGGTCGCGGCGGTGCACAAGGTGCTCGGGGAGGCGACCCGATGAGAGACCCGGTGAGACGCGGCGTCGACATCCTCGCGAGCACGGTCGGCGCGCTGCTGCTCTCGCCGGTGGCCGTCGCGGTCGCGATCGCCGTGCGGCACCGGCACGGCTCACCGGTGCTGTTCCGGCAGGAGCGGGCCGGCCAGTGCGGCGAGCCGTTCACGATCCTCAAGTTCCGCACGATGACCCCGATCCAGTTCCCCGGGCAGCGCGACGCGGAACGGCTGACCGCGCTCGGCCGGCTGCTGCGGACCACCAGCCTCGACGAACTCCCCCAGCTGTGGAACGTGCTGCGCGGCGACATGAGCCTGATCGGGCCCCGCCCGACCCTGCCCGAGCAGGTCGTGCACTACAGCGGACGCCAGCGCGGCCGGCTGGCCGTGCGACCCGGCCTGACCGGGTGGGCGCAGGTCCGCGGTCGCAACTCGCTGTCCTGGCCGGAGCGGATCGAGCTCGACCTCTGGTACGTGGCGAACCGGTCGCTGCTGCTCGACCTGCGGATCCTCGGGCTCACCGTGGCTCAACTGGTCCGTCCGTCGGGGATCACCGCGCCGGGCGGCGAGAACCCCGGTTTCCCACACCCGACATCGGCGCCGCCTCCCTGTCCACCACCGTCTGCGCCGTCACCACCCGGGGCCCTGGTCCGAGGAGGCATCCCCCGATGACGAAGATCGTCATCACCGGCGGGGCCGGATTCATCGGCTCCAACCTGTGTCGGCGACTGGCCGACAGAGGCGACACCGACATCGTCGTCGTCGATGACCTCAGCACCGGCCGCCTGAGCAACCTCGACGGCCTCGACGTCGATCTTCGCGTGATCTCCATC
>DASQMQ010000558.1:0-7780 GCA_035645455.1 Pseudonocardia sp. | reverse complement strand
CGGGGCGGAACGCCATACAGGCTAGAGCCCGCTGCACACCGGGTTACCGGCGGGTTCGCGGCTACCGCATCGGGTCAACCAGTGGCAATGGATCGCTCACCGCCGGTGACCGGTGTCGCACCGGCCTCCGGTGCCGTGGGGCCGCCACCGAGCCGCAGTCGCCGAACACCTCCTCGCTGCCCGGGCTGGACCAACGTCCCGCGGTGGGTACACCCTGGTCCTGCATGCTGCTGCCCGCGCGTGCCGGCGGAGGAGGATGCGTGAGCCAGCCCGATCGCGAACAGCGGGTGGGGCGGGCGTTCGTCGCGCTCGCCGACACCCTGGATGACGACTACGACATCATCGACCTGCTCGACCGGCTCGTGCACTACAGCGTCGACCTCCTCGCCGCGGACGCAGCCGGGATCATGCTCGGCGGAGGTCGCGGCGAGCTGCATGTCGTCGCCGCGTCCAGCAAGGACGCCAGGACCGCGGAGCTGTTGCAGCTGCAGAACGATCAGGGCCCGTGCATGGACTGCTTCCGGAGCGGCCAGCCGGTCGGCGTACCGGACCTGCACGACGCCGTTCACCGCTGGCCCGGCTTCGCCACGGCGGTCAACCGGTCCGGCGCGTACCGCTCGGTGCACGCGCTGCCGTTGCGGTTGCGTGGTCAGGCCATCGGGGCGATGAACCTGTTCCACCGGCTGCCCGGTCCGCTGCCCGCCGTCGACCTCGCGCTCGGCCAGGCCCTGGCCGATGTGGCCACCATCGGGATCCTGCAGGAACGCTCCGTCCGACACGTCGCGGAGGACAACGAGCATCTGCAGACGGCGCTGAACACCCGCGTGATCGTCGAGCAGGCCAAGGGCCTGGTCGCCCAGAAGCTCGGGCTGAGCATGGACGCCGCGTTCGACCAGCTACGTCGCTACGCCCGCAGCAACAACCGGCGGTTGGCCGAGCTGGCCCGCGACATCACCACCCGGGAGGTGGACCCGGTCGCGATCGTCGCGTCGGACGCCCGCCCCTCGGCCGGCACCGAGCGCGCCCCGCACCAGGGTCGACGCCCCGACTGACATCACCCCAGCTGTGCGGGAAGATCGGGCCAGCGGCATCCGGTGCGCGGCCTGGAGTCACATCGTCCGGTGGATCACTCCGGTGCCGCGCCCCGGTGCGGCCACCGGTCGGCGGCAGAGGAGTCCCGTGCCCGACATCCCGGTGCCCGACATCCCGGTGCCCGACATCCCCGGGCCCGCCATCGACGTCCCGCCACCGCTGGCCGGGCGGACCGCGCTGGTCACCGGGGGGTCCCGGGGGATCGGTCGGGCCATCGCGCTGCGGCTGGCCGCCGACGGCGCGGCCGTCGCGCTCACCTACCGGCGCGATGCCGACGCGGCGCGGCGCACGGTCGCCGAGATCGTCGAGGCCGGCGGCACCGGGTTCGCCTACCGCGCGCCGATCGACGACCCGGATGCCGTGCCGGCCATGCTGGACGGGGTGCACGCCGATCTCGGACCGGTCGACCTGCTGGTCAGCAACGCCGGCACGGCCAGCCGCGGGACCGCGGTCGCCGACACCCCCGACGAGGAGTACCTGCGACTGCTGCGGGTGCACGTGCTCGGCCCGCTGACCCTCGTCCGCGCCCTGCTGCCGGAACTGCGCGCGGCGCCGCGCGCCGACGTCGTGGTGATCTCCAGCGTGATCGTGGACCAGATGCCGGCCGGCGGTGCGCCGTACGCGATGGCCAAGGCCGCGCTGGAGGCGGCGGCCCGGACGCTCGCCGCCGAGGAGCGCGGCGCCGGGGTGCGGGTGAACATCGTGGCGCCCGGGCTGGTGGCGACCGACATGGGGCAGCGCCTGGTCGCGGCCACCGCCGGCGCGACGATCGCCGAGCTCGACGAGCGGTACCCGTTCGGGCGGGTGGCCCGCGCCGAGGACGTGGCCGGCGTGGTGGCCTTCCTGGCCTCGGCCGACGCCTCCTACCTGACCGCCCAGCGGATCAAGGTCGACGGCGGTGGCCCGCCGTCCCCGGTTGCCGGCTCCGGCTGAGCGAGGGGGCCTATACCAGACCCGGGATCGCGCCCTCCAGCCGGGCTGCCCTCGCAGAGTGAACGGCCTTGTCCGCCGGACACCGGCGGGCGATCATCGGCGTACGCCGTTCGACGAGGTCGGTCACGGTGGGTCGGGGAACGGGCGGTCGAGCGCGAGGAGGACCACGATGGTCGAGCAGGATTCCGGCGACTACGGCTACGACCTGGCGCACGAGGTGCGCACCGCGGTGGTCGGGCCGACCGCGGACCGGGCCCGCCGGACGCCGGTGAGCGGCCTGCGCCGCGCCACCACGACCGATGCGGGCGACGGGGACTTCGGCTACGACCTGGCCCACGAGAGGTGATCCGGACGGTCACGACGGGTGTGGCCGAACCCTCGGTGAGGTGAACCTTCCCCGGAGCATGCGTAGTTGTGCATGATTGACTGCGCAGGCCGAGGACGGGAGAGCCAGATGGGGCGCACGGGCGGCCACGGGCACGCGCACTCGGCCGGGAGTGACCGCAGGCGGCTGGCCATCGCGCTCGGGGTGACCCTGCTGACCGCGCTCATCGGCGCGGTCGGGGCGGTGCTCGCCGGATCGCTGGCGCTGCTGGCCGACCTCGGGCACCTGCTGACCGACGCCGGCGCGCTGGCCGCGGCCCTGGTGGCCTCGGTGCTCGCCGCCCGTCCCCGGACGCTGCGCCGCACCTACGGCCTGGGTCGGGTCGAGGTCCTGGTCGCCGGGGTGAACGCGCTGGCCCTGGTGGTCGTGGTGGGCTGGGTCGCGGTCGAGGGCGTGCGGCGGCTGGTCGAGCCGGCCGAGGTGCCGGGACTGCCGCTGCTGGTCGTCGGCGTGCTGGGGCTGATCGGCAACGCGGTCTCGCTGGCCGTGCTGTCCGGCGGCGACCGGGCGAACATGAACATGCGCGGGGCGATGCTGCACGTGCTGGGTGACGCGCTGGGCTCGGTGGGAGTGATCGTCGCCGCGGTGGTCCTGCTGGCGACCGGGTGGCCCTACGCCGACACCGTCGCCTCGCTGGCGATCGTGGCGCTGATCCTGCCGCGGGCCGTGGCGCTGCTGCGCGAGGTCGGGCACGTGCTGCTGGAGGGTGCCCCGCGCGACATCGACGTGGCCGAGGTGCAGGACGCGCTGCGCGGGGTGCCGGGCGTGGCCGACATCCACGACCTGCACGTCTGGGCGATCAACGACCGGACCCCGTCGGTGTCGGCGCACCTGGTGGTGGAGCCGGACGCCGGGGCGCGCACGGGCTGCGGGGAGGAGTCGGTGCTGGACCGGTCCGCGCGCCTGCTGCGCGAGCGGTTCGGCCTGACCCACAGCACGCTGCAGGTGGAGCAGGCCGCGCACACCCGCCACGAGGGCCAGTGCGCCGAGCCCTGCTCGTGAGCCGCCGGTCCTGATCCGGGCGGCGCGGCCCGTCCGCCGGGAGCGAAACCCGTTTGCCTTACTGAGTGGCCACTCATTACCGTCGGTCGGGTGCAGACGGGAACGCGGGGCCGACGGGCGGCCCGGATGGCGCCGGCCGAGCGGCGGGCGGCCATCGTGGCAGCCGCGCTCCCGCTGGTGCTGCGGCACGGCGCCGGGGTGAGCACCCGCCAGATCGCCGAGGCGGCCGGCGTCGCCGAGGGCACGATCTTCCGGGTCTTCCCCGACAAGGACGCGCTGATGTGCGCGGTCACCGCGGAGGCCTTCGACCCGGCGCCCACGCTGCACCGGCTGGCCGGGGTCGACCGCGCGCTCCCGCTGCGCGAGCGCCTGGTCGTGGCGGTGGAGATCCTGCAAGAACGGTTGTCCGGGGCGTTCGCGCTGATCGACGCCCTCGGGCTGGTCGGCCCGCCACCCGTCCCACCGGGAGCGCCCCCGCCCGGCCCGGCCAGCATGAACGACGCCTTCCGGGCCGCGGTGGTCGACCTGATCGGGCCCGACCGCCACCGGCTCACCGTGCCCCCCGACGAGTTCGCGCACGTGCTGCGCCTGCTGGTGTTCTCCGGCACCCACCCCCGGATCACCGACGGCCGCCCGCTCGCCGCCCGCGACGTGGTGGCGGTCCTGCTCGACGGCCTCGGCCGACCCGGCGCCGGCGCCCCCGAACACTGCCCCGACCACCCCGAACGGCGTCCCGCCGCCCACCCCGACCGCTCGCCCCGAGCCCGTCCCGACCGACTGGAAGACTGACCATGCTGGTCCGCCTGTTGCGCACCCACCTGCGCCCCTACCGGCGCCCGCTGCAGGTGGTGATCGTGCTGCAGCTGCTCGGCACGATAGCCATGGTGTACCTGCCCCGGCTGAACGCCGACATCATCGACCTCGGCATCGCCCGCGGCGACACCGACTACATCGTCAGCACCGGCGGCTGGATGCTGCTGGTGACCCTGGTGCAGATCCTCTGCTCGGTGGGCGCGGTGTACTACGGCGCCCGCACCGCGATGGGCGTCGGCCGGGACCTGCGGGCGGCGGTCTTCGGCCGGGTCTCCGAGTTCTCCGCGCGCGAGGTCAACCGGTTCGGCGCACCGTCGCTGATCACCCGCACCACCAACGACGTCCAGCAGGTGCAGATGCTGGTGATGATGGGCGCCACCATGCTCGTCACCGCCCCGATCATGTGCGTCGGCGGCGTGGTCATGGCGTTGCGCGAGGACATCGGGCTGGCCTGGCTGGTCGCGGTGTGCGTGCCGGTGCTGCTGGTGTCGATCGGCCTGGTGGTCCGGCGGATGGTGCCGCAGTTCCGGCTGATGCAGACCCGCATCGACGCGGTCAACCGGGTGCTGCGCGAGCAGATCACCGGCATCCGGGTGGTGCGGGCGTTCGTCCGCGAGCCGGTCGAGGCCCAGCGCTTCGACGCGGCCAACCGGGAGGTCACCGACGTGGCGGTGGCCGCGGGCCGGCTGTTCGCCCTGGTCTTCCCGATCGTGATGCTGATCGTCAACGTGTCCACCGTGGCGGTGCTGTGGTTCGGCGCGCTGCGCATCGACGCCGGTCTGACGCAGATCGGCTCGCTGACCGCGTTCATCGCCTACCTGGTGCAGATCCTGATGGCGGTGATGATGGCCACCCTGATGGCGACCCTGATCCCGCGCGCCGCGGTCTGCGCCG
Organism: Pseudonocardia sp.; assembly: GCA_035645455.1. Lineage (GTDB taxonomy): Bacteria > Actinomycetota > Actinomycetes > Mycobacteriales > Pseudonocardiaceae > Pseudonocardia. The sequence goes on along the minus strand of DASQMQ010000558.1, from coordinate 2,661 downwards.
ACCGGATCACCGAGGTGCTCGACACCGAGTCCTCGGTCGCCCCGCCGCAGCACCCGGTCCGCCCCGCGCGCCGCGAGGGCCTGCTCACCTTCACCGGGGTCGGCTTCCACTACCCGGGTGCGGACGCACCGGTGCTGCGCGGCATCGACCTGACCGCCACCCCGGGCACCACCACCGCGATCGTCGGCAGCACCGGGGCGGGCAAGACCACCCTGCTGTCGATGGTGCCCCGGCTGTTCGACGCGACCGAGGGCACCGTCGCGGTCGACGGCGTGGACGTGCGCGACTTCGAGCTCGAGGAGCTGTGGTCGCGGATCGGGCTGGTCCCGCAGCGGCCGTTCCTTTTCTCCGGGACCGTGGCCGAGAACCTGCGCCAGGGCCGGCCCGAGGCCACCGACGACGAGTTGTGGGAGGCCCTGGAGGTGGCCCAGGCGGGCTTCGTCCGGGACCTCTCCGACGGGTTGGACTCGGTGATCACCCAGGGCGGCAGCAACGTCTCCGGCGGCCAGCGCCAGCGCCTGGCCATCGCCCGCGCGCTGGTCAAGCGCCCGGAGATCTACCTGTTCGACGACTCGTTCTCGGCCCTGGACCTGGCCACCGACGCCCGGCTGCGGGCCGCGCTGCGCCCGCGCACCGCCGCCGCCACGGTCGTCGTGGTCGCCCAGCGGGTGTCCTCGATCATCGAGGCCGACCGGATCGTGGTGCTCGACGGCGGCGTCGTGGTCGGTTCCGGCACCCACCGGCAGTTGCTGGCCGACTGCCCCACCTACGTCGAGATCGTCGAGTCCCAGCTCGGCGTGGAGGCCGCGGCATGAGCGTCGCACCGGAGCGCACCGCGGCCGGCTCCGAGCCCGCCGAGAGCGAGACGAAGGAGGCCGCCCGCGGCATGCGGGTCGCCCGCGGCGGCTCGGGCGGTCCGCCCTGGGCCGGGGTCGGCATGCCGACCGAGAAGGCGTCGAACTTCGGGCCGTCGGCGCGCCGGCTCGCCGGGCGGCTCGCGCCCGAGCGGCCGGGCGTGCTGGCGGTGATCGCGCTCGGCGTGGTCAGCGTGGCGCTCAACGTGGTCGGGCCGCTGATCCTGGGCCACGCCACCGACCTGGTGTTCGCCGGGGTGATCGGCCGGGAGCTGCCGGCCGGGCAGACCGCGGCGGAGGCCGCCGCCGCGGCCCGCGCCGCCGGGCAGGACGTCGTCGCCAACATCATCGAGGCCCAGCAGGTGGTCCCCGGTGCCGGCATCGACTTCACCGCGCTGGGCTGGGTGCTCGCCGGTGTCGTGCTGATCTACCTGGGCGCGTCGGTGTTCGGCTGGCTGCAGGGCTACCTGCTCAACGGCATCGTCCAGCGCACCGTCTACGCGCTGCGCCGCGAGGTGGAGGACAAGCTGCACCGGCTCCCGCTGGGCTACGTCGACGGGCAGCGCCGCGGCGAGGTGCTCAGCCGGGCCACCAACGACATCGACAACATCTCCCAGAGCCTGCAGCAGACGCTGAGCCAGCTGCTCACCTCGCTGCTCACGGTGCTGGGCGTGCTGGCGATGATGCTGGTCGTCTCCCCGCTGCTCACGGTGATCGCGCTGGTCACGATCCCGGTGTCGCTGTGGCTGACCAAGGCCATCGCCGGGCGCTCGCAGCGCCAGTTCGTCGCCCAGTGGAAGCACACCGGCGCGTTGAACGGCCAGATCGAGGAGGCGTTCACCGGGCACGAGCTGGTCCGGGTGTTCGGCCGCCAGCGCGCGGTCGAGGCCGAGTTCGCCCGCAAGAACTCCGAGCTGTTCGAGGCCGGCTTCCGGGCCCAGTTCATCTCCGGGACGATCATGCCGGCGATGATGTTCGTCGGGAACCTGAACTACGTGGCCGTCGCGGTGATCGGCGGGCTGCGGGTGGCGTCGGGCGCGATGACCCTCGGCGACGTGCAGGCGTTCATCCAGTACTCCCGCCAGTTCACCCAGCCGTTGACCCAGGCCGCGTCGATGGCCGCGGTGGTGCAGTCCGGGGTGGCCTCGGCCGAGCGGGTGTTCGAGCTGCTCGACGCCGACGAGCAGGTGCCCGACCCGGTACGGCCCGCGGTGCGCACCGAGCGGCGCGGCCGGGTCGCCTTCGAGCACGTCGACTTCCGGTACCTGCCCGACGTCCCGCTGATCGAGGACCTGTCGCTGGTCGCCGAGCCCGGGCAGACCGTCGCCATCGTCGGCCCGACCGGGGCGGGCAAGACCACCCTGGTCAACCTGGTGCTGCGGTTCTACGAGCTGGACGGCGGGCGGATCACCCTGGACGGGGTGGACATCGCCGCGATGGCCCGCTCGGACCTGCGCTCCGGGATCGGCATGGTGCTGCAGGACACCTGGCTGTTCGGCGGCACCATCCGGGACAACATCGCCTACGGCAACCCGGACGCCACCGAGGAGCAGTTGCAGGCCGCCGCCCGCGCCACCTACGTCGACCGGTTCGTGCGCAGCCTGCCCGACGGCTACCACACGGTGATCGACGAGGAGGGCAGCAACGTCAGCGCCGGGGAGAAGCAGCTGATCACGATCGCCCGGGCGTTCCTGGCGAACCCGTCGCTGCTGATCCTGGACGAGGCCACCAGCTCGGTGGACACCCGCACCGAGGTGCTGGTGCAGCGGGCGATGGCCGCGCTGCGCTCGGACCGGACCAGCTTCGT
>DASQMQ010000557.1:0-3077 GCA_035645455.1 Pseudonocardia sp. | reverse complement strand
GGGCGCTGCTCGGCGATCGCGGTCAGCGTCGCATCGGTGAAGATCACGAACGCCGGGACCTGCTGCTGGCGGGCCTCCGCGCTGCGCCAGCCCTTCAGCCGGTCCAGCAGCTCGACGTCCACATCGGACGGGCATTCGGCGCACCGGCGCAGCTTGGTGGCGTCGGCGCCGAGCAGCGCGGAGCCGCACACCCGGCAGCGCGGTTTCGGCCCACCCCGGGCAGGCGACGCCGCGATCCGCGAGGCCGGGTGGTGCTCCGGGATCAACCCGTGCAGGAAGCGGCTGCGCCGCCGGCGCCGGGCGCCACCCGGCTGGCGCGACAGCGCCCAGGACAGCTCCAGCCGGCGCCGGGCACGGGTGATGCCGACGTAGAGCAGCCGGCGCTCCTCCTCGACGGCCGCCTCGTCGCCGTCGGCGTGCTGGATCGGCAGGGTGCCGTCCACCAGCCCGACCAGGAACACCACGTCCCACTCCAGGCCCTTGGCGGCGTGCAGCGAGGCCAGCGTGACGCCCTGCACCGCGGGCGGGTGCGCGGCGTCGGCTCGGGTCTGCAGCTCGGCGGCGAACCGGGGCATCCCGGCGTCGGGCTCGTCGACCAGCAGCTCCTCGGCCAGCTCGACCAGCGCGAGCAGCGATTCCCACTGGGCGCGCTGGGCCGCGCCGCCGGGCGGTTCCGGGGTCAACCCGATCGGCGCCAGCACCGCGCGCACCGCGTCGACCAGCGGCGCGGCCGGGTCGCCCGCCGTGCGGATCGCGGTCATCGCCCGGCGCACCTCGGGCCGGGAGAAGAAGCGCTCGCCGCCGCGCACCTGGTAGGGCACCCCGACCTCGGTGAGCGCCTGCTCGTACACCTCGGACTGGGCGTTGATCCGGAACAGCACGGCGATCTCGGCGGCCGGCACCCCCTCGCCGACCAGCCGCCGGATCCGGGCGGCGACCGCCGCGGCCTCGGCCGGCTCGTCGTCGTGCTCGGTGAACCCGGGCTCGGGTCCCGGCGGCAGCTGCCCGACCAGGCTCAGCCGGGTGCCGGCCGGGCGGCTGCGGGCCGCGCCGATCAGCTGGTTCGCCGCCGCGACCACCTGCGGGGTGGACCGGTAGTCGCGCTGCAGCCGGACGACGACGGCGTCCGGGAAGCGCCGCGGGAACTCCAGCAGGTGGCGCGGGCTGGCGCCGGCGAAGGTGTAGATCGTCTGGTTGGCGTCGCCGACCACGGTCAGGTCGTCGCGCTCGCCCAGCCACGCGTCCAGCAACCGTTGCTGGAGCGGGGTGACGTCCTGGTACTCGTCGACGACGAAGCAGCGGTACCGGTCGCGGAACTCCTCGGCCACCGCGCCGTGCTCCTCCAGCGCGGCCGCGGTGTGCAGCAGCAGGTCGTCGAAGTCGAGCAGCTCGGCGCGGTTCTTCAGCGCCTCGTAACCGGCGTAGACCGCGGCCACCTGCTCGGCCGGGCCGGGAGTGTCCCGGTGCAGCCGGACCACGGTGGCGGCGTACTCCTCGGGGGCGACCAGGCTGGCCTTGGCCCACTCGATCTCCCCGGCGAGGTCGCGCAGCGAGGCCGCGTCGGTGCCCGCCTTCACCCGCGCCGCCGCCTGCCCGACCACCCGCAGCTTGCCCTCCAGCAGCTGCCACTGATCGCCGCCGACCACCCGCGGCCAGAAGTAGCGCAGCTGGCGCAGCGCCGCGGCGTGGAAGGTGCGGGCCTGCACGCCGCCGATGCCCAGCCCGCGCAACCGGGTGCGCATCTCCCCCGCGGCCCGCGCGGTGAAGGTGACCGCGAGCACCTGCCCGGGCGCGACGTGCCCGGTGGCGACCAGCCGGGCGATCCGCCGGGTGATGGTGCGCGTCTTGCCGGTCCCGGCGCCGGCCAGCACGCAGACCGGGCCGCGGGGGGCGGTCACCGCGGCCAGCTGCTCGGAGTCGAGACCGGACTCGGTCAGCTCGGTGTCGGGACGCACAGGCCCATCCTGACACCGGGTGGGAAGAGGGCCGGACCCCGCGCGGTTAAACCGAACATGTCCCAGGCGACCCCGCTCGAAGTGACGATGTACTCGACGACCTGGTGCGGCTACTGCCGCCGGCTCAAGCTGCAGATGGAGCAGGCGGGCATCGCCTACCGGGAGGTCGACATCGAGCGCGACCCCGACGCGGCGAGGTTCGTGGAGGGCGTGAACGGCGGCAACCAGACCGTCCCGGTGGTGCGCTTCCCCGACGACTCCACCGCCACCAACCCGACGCTGGCCGAGGTCAAGGCGCGCCTGGCGGCCTGACCGGCGCTTCTGCCCGGGCGGCCACCGCCACTGCGGTGGCCGTCCGGCGTGCGGGTCTCAGCCGACCGCCGCCCAGGACTCGAGCATGGACCGGGCGATGCTCACCCGGCCCGGCAGCAGCAACGGGCGGCCGTTCGGCGCGACCCCACCGGCCCAGTCGCCGCGGCGCAGCGCAGCGCGCAGCTCGGCGCGCTCCACCCACATCGCCTCGGCGATCTCACCGTCCGCCGGGACCAGCGGCTCGTCGGGATCGGCCAGCGCGGCGAAGCCGACCATCAGCGAGCGCGGGAACGGCCAGGCCTGGCTGCCCAGGTACTGCACGTCCCGGACGGCGACGCCGACCTCCTCGTGGATCTCGCGCACGACGCACGCCTCCAGGGACTCCCCGGCCTCGACGAATCCGGCCAGCACCGAGAACCGACCGGCCGGCCACATCGGTTGGCGGGCCAGCAGCACCCGGTCGCCGCCGTCGTGCACCAGGCAGATCACCGCCGGATCGGTGCGCGGGTACTCCTCGTGCCCGGCCGCGGCGCAGTGCCGGTGCCATCCGGCCTGGGCCGGGTGCGTCGGAGAGCCGTCACGCGCGCAGTACCGCGCCTGGTCGTGCCAGTTCAGCGTGGCCACCGCGGTGGTGAGCAGGCCGGCGCCGAGCGGGTCCAGCACGGCGCCGACCATCCGCAGGTCCCGCCAGTCGGCCGGGTCCTCCGCGGGTCCGGGGACGCCGCGCACCCCCCAGTAGGCGGTCCCGTCGGCCTCCCCGAGCAGCACCGCGTCCGCGGGCGGTGCGTCGCCGCTGGTCGACCGGGTGCG
>DASQMQ010000556.1:0-3337 GCA_035645455.1 Pseudonocardia sp. | reverse complement strand
GAGCGGCTGTTCCGAGGCGTGGGCGGGCCGACCTGGTGCAGGTCGGGGTCCGGTCCACCGATCCGGTGACGCACCTGACCTGCCGGGTGGCGAGGCCCGCGGCGCCGGCCGGTGCCTGACCGCGGCGGCACCCGGGGACGGTGACCGGGCGGTCGAAGTGCGCCCCCCGGTGTGTCGGACGACGCACCCGGGCCGCGGGCCCCTTGGGCTAATGGACCGGTCGGACCCTGTCCACGGGTCGACCCGGGAAACCCGCCGAGGGAGAACTCCATGACCACCACCTACCGCCGCAGCTCCGTGGTGCTGTTCGGCGCCTCGCTCGCCTTCGTCGGCGGCCTCGCCTTCGCCCCGTCCGCGCTCGCCGACCCGCCGCCGGTCGCCGACGAGCCGATCGTCCACCAGTGGCCGGAGTGCTTCGGGAAGGCCTACGACCTGCCGGTCTGGTTCGGCGACCAACTGGCGCGACCGGGCCTGCCGAACGTCATCTACGCCGAGCCCGGCCCCGGCCTGACCTACGGCACCACCGGGGACGACGTCATCGTCGGCACGAACGAGGACGACGTCATCTTCGGCCTGGGCGGCGACGACCGGATCTGCGCCCTGGACGGCAACGACAGCGTGTACGGCGAGGAGGGCGTGGACGACATCGACGGCGGCAAGGGCGGCGACCTGCTCAAGGGCGGGGCCGACGAGGACCACCTCTACGGCCGCCTGGGCCACGACGAGATCTGGGGCGACGACACGAACGGGCCGCACGGCAACGACTACATCGAGGGCGGCCCCAACGACGACTACATCCTCTGCGTCGGCGGCACGGACTACGCCAGCGGCGGCGCGGGAACCGACGGTCCCGCCAGCGGGCACGGCTGCGAGGACTACGCCGACGCGGAGTAGCCCTCGCGGGCGCCCGCGGGGGCGGCCGTCACATCCGGCGCCAGCCGTCCGGGATCTCCAGCTCCCGCAGCACCCTGGCCGGCACCCCACCGGCCACCACCCGGGCCGGGACCTCCCCGCGGACCACCGAACCCGCCCCGATCACCGAGTGGTCGCCGATGGTGGTGCCGGGCAGCACCACGACGCCGCGGCCGAGCCAGACGTCGTCGCCGATGGTGATCGGGGCGACCCGGCGCGGCCGGCCGGGTTCGAGCTGGTGCATGTCGTCGTCGACGATGCTGACCAGCGGTCCGACCAGCACGCCGTCGCCGAGCACGACGGTGGAACCGGCCACGATGTCGACCCCGTAGTTGACGAAGCAGCCGCTGCCGATGCGCAGCTCGCCCCCGGGCCGGACCTCGATCTTGGTGGGCAGCGGCAGCCCGTCCACGCTCAGCGCCCGCCCCAGGTGCAGCCGTCCGCCGTTGGTGATCCGCACCGTGCCGCGGATCCGCGGCGGTGACGCGCAGCTGGTGGCCCGGCGGGCCGGCCCGAGCAGCCCGCGCACCGCGGGGACGACCTCGCGGGGCTGGGACAGCACCGCCCGGGCCCGACTCGCCAACGACATCCCGTCCACCCTCCGCCGCGCACCCGACCCACCGTCAACATAGGACCCGAACCGGCCCCCGCCACCCCACGACCGGTTCGGGCTGCTCACGCGTAGCGGCGGGGGGAGCCGAGGACGCCGGGGAGCGCGGCGGTGGCCAGGACCACGGCGGCGCTCTCGCCGAACACGCCGACCCGCCGCACGGCGAACTCGTCGCCGCCACCGGGCCGGTTGTGCCCGCCGCAGAAGCTGTACGCCCGCCGCACCCCCGCCTCGGTCAGCGCGGCCCGGGTGCGGTCGTCGAAGCTGTCCGCGGCGCCGACCGGGTAGGCGAAGGTGTCCACCGGCTCGCCCAGCTCCGCGCGCAGCCGCTGCACCGACCCGACCACCTCGGCGCGCTGCGCGTCGGCGTCCAGGGTGGACAGGATCGGGTGGGTGACGGTGTGCCCGCCGACCTCCATCCCGTCGCGGCGCAGGCCGCGCACGTCGTCCCAGCTCATCCAGCGGTCCCGGGCGGCCCCGGGGTCGGGGCGCTCGCGGCCGGTGGCCCCGGCCAGCCAGCTCAGGAACTCCTCACCGCGGTCCCCGGCGCGCTTCTTGTAGGCGGCGTTGAGCACCCGCCGGATCTGGTCGGGGGAACGCCCGGCCGGGTCCAGGCCGTCGGGCAGCCATTCCGACGGGGCCAGGCCGGCGGCCGGCACCCCGCGCGCCAGCCAGGCGATCTCGTCCCACCAGGCGTGCCGCGGCGCGTCGACGAACCCGGTGGTCACGAAGAACGACCCGACCACGCCGCGGGCCCGGAAGACCTCCGCGGCCAGCAGTTCGTCGCGGTAGCCGTCGTCGACGGTCAGCGCGATGCGCCGGGCCGGGCGGGTGCCGCGCAGGTCCGCGGCGCCGGCCGGGACGATCTCGAACCGGTCGGCCAGCAGCCCGACCTGCCGGTCGAGGTCGTCCTGGGTCGCGCTGAACAGGTCGGGGTCGTCGAACTCGCCCGGCCGGCCGATCCGGTGGTAGTTGAAGATCAGCAAACCGCGCCAGCTCAGCCGGGCCAGGCGGTCCAAGCCCGCCGTGCGGACCAGTCCGGCGAGCTTCTCGGTGCGCGACACGGCCCCATTATGGGTGGCTCGCCGCCCCGTCAGGGGGAGCTGTCCGCGCTGGTGAGGCGCGTCTTACCGGACGGTCATGGGGCTAGGGTGGGCCGGTGCGAGCACTGGTCACCGGCGGTGCCGGTTTCATCGGATCCACCATCGTGGACGCCCTGGTCGCGGACGGCGCCGAGGTGCTGGTCGTGGACGACATGAGCCACGGGTTCCCGGCCAACCTGGCAGCGGCGCTCGACGGCGGCGCCCGCCTGGTCGAGCTGGACGTGCGCGACGGCGAGCGGCTGACCAAGGAGGTCACCGCGTTCGCCCCGGAGCTGGTGTTCCACCTGGCCGCCCAGATCGACGTGCGGACCTCGATGGTGGAGCCGGCCCGGGACGCCTCGGTCAACATCCTGGGCACGCTGAACGTGTTCGTCGCCGCGGCCGCCGCCGGAGTGCGGCGGGTGGTGAACACCTCCACCGGCGGCGCCATGTACGGCGAGGCGAAGGTCGTGCCCACCCCGGAGACCGAGCCCGCCGCGCCGGTCTCCGGCTACGGGCTGAGCAAGAACACCGCCGAGCGGTACGGGCGGTGGTTCCGCGAGCACCACGGCCTGGACGTGGTCACCCTGCGGTACGGCAACGTCTACGGCCCGCGCCAGGACCCGCGCGGCGACGCCGGGGTGATCGCGATCTTCTGCGACGCGGTGCTCGCCGGGCGGCGGCCGACCGTGTTCGGCGACGGCACCCAGACCCGCGACTACGTCTTCGTCGG
>DASQMQ010000555.1:0-9107 GCA_035645455.1 Pseudonocardia sp. | reverse complement strand
ACCGCGTGGTCGCGGCCCCGAACCCGGCCGCCGATCGCGACCGCCTGCAGCGCTTCCTGGCGGCCAACTCCCCCGCCGCCCTCGCCGCCCGCCCCGCCCCGTGACCCCGTCGAGAACGAAGCTGTCGTGATCATCCGGCGCTGTGGATCACAACAACTTCGTGCTCGACGGAGGGCGGCGGTCAGGCGGTGCGCGACGCCGACGGGCACCGCGTCCACCTCACCCGCGGCGGGTCCGGGCCGGCGGTGGTGTGCCTGCACGGCTGGCCGGGTTGCTGGTTCGACTACCGGCTGCTGCGCCCGTTGCTGGAGCCGGTGGCCGACGTGGTGGTGCCGGACCTGCGCGGCTTCGGCGGGTCGGAGCGGCCCGAGCTGCCGCCCTCGGGCTACGGCCGCGACGCCCAGGCCGGGGTCGTCCGTGCCGTGCTCGACGCGCTCGGCATCGACCGGGCCGTGCTGGTCGGCTACGACATCGGGTCCGGGATCGCGATGCAGGTGGCCCGGGACGCGCCCGACCGGGTGGTGGGGCTGGTGCTGGGCAACCCGATGAACCCGGCCGCCGCGCCGCTGCTGCTCGCCGAGGAGCACCGCGGCGAGTTCTGGTACCAGGACTTCCACCAGCTGCAGCTGGCCGCCGACCTGATCGACGGGGAGCCCCGCGCGGTCGCGGCCTACCTCGGCCACTTCTACCGGCACTGGGGCGGGCGGCAGGGCCCGCTGGGCCCGGACCACCTGGCCGCGCTGGTCCGCTACTACGCCGAGCCGGGCGCGTTCACCGCGGGCCTGAACTGGTACCGCTCCGGCTCGTCGAGCCTGCCGGCGGCGCTGGCCGCGCGGACCGCGCCGCCGCTGCCGCCGGTCGAGGTGCCCTCGGCCGTGGTGTGGGGGGCGGCCGACCCGTTGTTCCCACTGCCGTTCGCCGAGGGGCTCGATGCGATCCTGCCCGGGCACCGGCTCACCGTGCTCGACGACGTCGGGCACTTCGTGCCGCTGGAGGCTCCCGAGGAGCTGGCCGCCGCCGTGCGCTCGCTGCTGCCCTGAGCCCGCGGGCCCGGTGGGTCAGCGCCGGAACGACACCTGCAGCGTCGGCGCGCTGACCTCGGCGAAGAAGTCGTTGCCCTTGTCGTCGACCACGACGAAGGCCGGGAAGTCCTCGACCTCGATCCGCCAGACGGCCTCCATGCCCAGCTCCGGGTACTCCAGCACGTCGACCTTGCGGATGCAGTCCTGGGCGAGCCGGGCCGCTGGACCACCGATCGAGCCGAGGTAGAACCCGCCGTGAGCGGCGCAGGACGTGGTCACCTGCGTCGACCGGTTGCCCTTGGCCAGCATCACCAGCGACCCGCCGGCGGCCTGGAACTGCTCGACGTAGGAGTCCATCCGCCCGGCGGTGGTCGGCCCGAACGACCCGGACGCGTAGCCCTGCGGGGTCTTGGCCGGGCCCGCGTAGTAGACGGGGTGGGCGCGCAGGTACTGCGGCATGGCCTCGCCGGCCTCCAGCCGCTCGGCGATCTTGGCGTGGGCGATGTCGCGGGCCACCACCAGCGGGCCGCTCAACGACACCCGGGTCTTCACCGGCAGCGCGGAGAGCTGGGCGCGGATCTCGTCCATCGGCCGGTTCAGGTCGACCCGCACGACCTCCTCGGACAGGTCCTCCGCGGTGGCCTCGGGCAGGAACCGGGCCGGGTCGCGCTCGAGCTGCTCCAGGAACACCCCGTCCGGGGTGATCTTCGCCCGGGCCTGCCGGTCGGCCGAGCAGGACACCGCGATGCCGACCGGCAGCGAGGCGCCGTGCCGGGGCAGCCGGACCACCCGGACGTCGTGGCAGAAGTACTTGCCGCCGAACTGGGCGCCGATGCCGAACTCCCGGGTCAGCTCCAGCACCTGCTGCTCCAGGTCGCGGTCGCGGAAGGCGTGCCCGAGCTCCGACCCGGCCGTCGGCAGGGTGTCCAGGTACCGGGCCGAGGCCAGCTTGGCCACCTTGAGCGTGTACTCCGCGGACATGCCGCCCACGACCACGGCCAGGTGGTACGGCGGGCAGGCCGCAGTCCCCAGCGAGCGCAGCTTCTCGTCCAGGAACGCGGCCAGCTTGCGCGGGTTCAGCAGCGCCTTGGTCTCCTGGTGGAGGAAGGTCTTGTTGGCCGAACCGCCGCCCTTGGCCAGCACCAGGAACTCGTACTCGGGCGCCTGGCCGGGTGCGCTGTACAGCTCGACCTGCGCCGGCAGGTTGGTGCCGGTGTTGCGCTCGTCCCAGAACGAGGTCGGGGCCATCTGCGAGTAGCGCAGGTTCAGCGAGTGGTAGGCCTCGAAGATGCCGCGGGTGACCGCCCGCTCGTCGTCGCCACCGGTCAGCACCGTCTCGGTGCGCTTGCCGATGACGATCGCGGTGCCGGTGTCCTGGCACATCGGCAGCACCCCGCCGGCCGACACGCACGCGTTGCGCAGCAGGTCGGTGGCCACGAACCGGTCGTTCGCGGAGGCCTCCGGGTCGTCCACGATCGCCCGCAGCTGGGCCAGGTGCGAGGGCCGGAGCAGGTGCTGGATGTCGTGCACGGACTCCCGGACCAACGCGGTGATGGTGGCCGGCGGAACCTCCAGGAAGGTCCGTCCCGCGGCCTCCACCACCCGTCCGGGGTCCAGCCCGAGGCGGCGGTACTCGGTCCCGTCCGGCCCCAGCGGCAGCACCTCGGTGTAGCCGAACTCGGGGGAGGAAGGGCTGTTCGCGGGCACGACCGGCGACCGTACAGCGTCGGACCCGGCCCGACCGGCCAGGTGGGGCGTCGACCGGGTCACCCCGCGGCGCTCCGCCCCCGGGTGGGGCGGCCGGGCGGGTGTGGATCGGGAGGCCGGACCGGCCCCCGACCGGTCCGGCCCCCCGGGGCACGCGCGACCGGCGGACCGGCAGCGCGAAGACCGAGACGGGGGCGGGGGAACTCCTACGACCACCTGAGGGCGGTGACCTGGAGGGTTGTGGGCCGAAGGCTGTGACGACCCGAAAGGCTGTGACCCCGAACACTCCAGGTTCGGAACCGGTCCGTCAACCGCCACCGCGGGGACGGACCCCGACTGGATCGATCTGCGGATCGATCCGCGGTCGGCCGGCGGTGTTCTGCCGACCGGGCGACGCGTACGCGGCGGCGGTGCCCGGACCGTAGGGTTGGGATCATGTCCGGATCGATACTCGGCACGTCCGTCCGCCGGGTCGAGGACCTCGACCTGATCACCGGGGCCACCACCTACGTCGGCAACCTCACCCTGGACGGGATGCTGCACCTGGCGTTCGTCCGGTCTCCGCTGGCCCATGCCACGATCACCGGGATCGACACCGCGCGGGCCGCGGCGGCGCCGGGCGTGGCGGCCGTGTTCACCGCGGCCGACCTGGAGCTGCCCGCCCACCACGGGCTGATCCCGGTCAACCCGGACCTGCCGCGTCCGCCGTTGGCCACCGACCGGGTCCGGTTCGTCGGCGAAGCGGTCGCCGTCGTCGCCGCGGAGTCCAAGGCTGCCGCGGTGGACGCCGCCGAGCTGATCGAGGTCGACTACGACCCGTTGCCCGCGGTGGTCGACCCGGAGGCGGCGCTGGAGCCGGACGCCCCGCTGCAGTTCCCGGCGCTGGGCAGCAACCTCGCCGCGGGCGTGCGCGACGGGCACGACCCGCTCGCCGGCGCCGAGGTGGTCGTCCGCGCGCGCATGGTCAACCAGCGGCTCGCGGTCCTGCCGATGGAGGGCAACGCGATCGCCGTGCACCCGGCTCCCGGGGACGGCCACGACCTGACGATCTGGGTGTCCACCCAGATGCCGCACGGGTTCCGCCAGCAGGCCGCCCAGCTGTTCGGCCTCGACACCGACCGGGTCCGGGTGATCGCCCCGCACGTCGGCGGCGGCTTCGGGGGCAAGGCCGGGATGCTCGCCGAGCACACCGCGGCGGTCGGCGCGGCCCGCGCGCTGGGCCGGCCGGTGAGCTGGGTGGAGACCCGCTCGGAGAACCTGGTGTCCATGCCGCACGGGCGGGCCCAGATCGGCTACTACGAGCTCGGCCTGACCCGCGCGGGCCGGATCACCGGGCTGCGCGCTCGGGTGGTCGCCGACTCGGGCGCGTACGCCGGGTTCGGTGGTGCGCTGGCGCTCGGCCCGACGTACACGATGAGCCAGGGCGTCTACGCGATGGACGCGATCGGCTTCTCGGCGGCGGTCGTGGTCACCAACACCACGCCCGTCGGCGCGTTCCGCGGTGCCGGTCGTCCGGAGGCCACCGCCTTCCTGGAGCGGCTGATGGACCTGGCCGCCGACGAGCTCGGCCTGGACCCGGTCGAGATCCGCCGGCGCAACTTCCTGGACCCGGCCGCGTTCCCGCTGACCACCATCCCCGGGGCGGCCTACGACATCGGCGACTACGACCTGCCGCTGCGCGAGGCCCTGCGGCTGGCCGACTACCCGCAGCTGCGCGCGGAGCAGGCCGCGCGACGGGAGGCCGGCGACCCGGTCCAGCTGGGCATCGGGATGGCCGTCTACGTGGAGATCACCGCGGGTGGCGGGGGCAGCGAGTTCGGCTCGGTCACCGTGCACGCCGACGGCTCGGCCACCCTCTCCGCCGGCACGTCGGGGCACGGCCAGGGCCACGCGACGGCGTTCGCGATGCTGGCGAGCGACCGGCTCGGCATCCCGATGGAGCGCATCCGGTTCGTGCAGTCCGACACCGCTGCCGTGCCGCGCGGCGGCGGCACCGGCGGGTCGCGGTCGCTGCAGATGGGCGGCAACGCGGTCGCCGCGGCCGCCGACGACGTGCTGGAGCAGGCCCGGGAGCGGGCCGCCGAGCTGCTGGAGGCGAACCCCGACGACGTCGAGCTGACCGACGACGGCCGGTTCGGGGTCGGCGGCGTCCCGGGGATCACCCTGACCTGGGCGCAGGTCGCGTCGGCCGGTGAGGACCTGACCGCCGGGCTGGACTTCCGGCAGAGCGGGGCCACGTTCCCGTTCGGGGCGCACGTGTCGGTGGTCGAGGTGGACACCGAGACCGGCCGGGTCACCCCGGTCCGGCACATCGCCGTGGACGACTGCGGGCGGGTGCTCAACCCCCTGCTGGTGCAGGGCCAGCAGCACGGCGGGCTGGCCCAGGGCATCGCCCAGGCGCTGTACGAGGAGGTCGTGTTCGACCCCGACGGCCAGCCGCTCACCGCCACCCTGGCCGACTACCGGATGCCCACCGCAGCGGATCTGATCGACTTCGAGGTGTCCTCCACCGAGACGCCGACCCCGATGAACCCGCTCGGCGCGAAGGGCATCGGCGAGTCGGCCACGGTCGGGGCGACCCCGGCGGTGCAGAACGCGGTGGTCGACGCCCTGCGCCCGCTGGGCGTGCGGCACGTGGACCTGCCGTGCTCGCCGCAGCGCGTGTGGTCGGCGATCCGGCAGGCCCGCTCCGGGACCCCGGCCGACCCGTGGCGGGAGCCGCCGGCGGTGTTCGCGACCCTGCCGCTGCGCTCGGGGTCCGACGGTGCGGCGGCGGGTGGCGAGATCTGACCCACCGATCCGACCCACCGTGGGCCGGCTGGCGTACCCCCGGGTGTGGGTTGCCTCCGGCTGAGCGACACTGCGCGGCGTGACGAGCGAGGAGACGCGATGAGGCTGGCCACCATCCGGACCGCGACCGGGACCCGAGCGGTCCGGCTGGACGACACCGGGTCCGGCGGGACCGCCACCGCGGTCGAGACCGGGGACGCCGACGTCCGGGCGCTGCTGGAGCGGCCGGACTGGGCGGCCCACGCCGCCGCGGCGGCGGGTCCGACCCACCCGGTGGACGGGCTCGACTACGCACCGCTGGTGCCGTCCCCCGAGAAGATCATCTGCGTCGGGCTGAACTACCGCGACCACGTGCTGGAGATGGGCAACGAGCTGCCCGAGTACCCGACGGTGTTCGCGAAGTTCGCCCCCGCGCTGGTCGGCGCGCACGACGACATCCTGCTGCCCCGGGTGTCGGACGAGATCGACTACGAGGCCGAGCTGACCGTGGTGATCGGCCGTCCGGTCCGGCACGCCTCGCCCGCCGAGGCCGCCGCCGCGATCGCCGGCTACACCGTGCTCAACGACGTGAGCGTGCGCGACTACCAGAACCGGACCACGCAGTTCCTGCAGGGCAAGACGTTCGAGAGGTCGACGCCGCTGGGCCCGTGGCTGGTGACCCCGGACGCGCTGCCCGAGGGCGGCTGGGAGATCAGCACCGTGCTGGACGGGGAGACCATGCAGCACTCCTCGACCGCCGAGCTGGTGTTCGGACCGGTCGACCTGATCGTCTACCTGTCCGAGATCCTCACCCTGAACCCCGGCGACATCATCGCCACCGGCACCCCGGGCGGGGTCGGCCACGCCCGCAAGCCCCCGCGCTACCTCACCGACGGCGCGCAGCTGGTCACCTCGGTCGCCGGGGTGGGGGAGCTGCGCAACACCTGCCGCCTGGAGCAGCGGTGACCCAGGACGCTGCCGCGGTAGCGGGAGCGGCCGGGGCGGCGACGTGACCCGCACCCTGGCGACGTCGCTGGCCTGGGCCGGGGACGGCGCCGCGCACCTGCGCGGGCTGATGTCCCGGATGGCCGACGCGGCGTTCGCCGCCCCGTCGCTGCTGCCCGGCTGGTCGCGCGCGCACGTGCTCACCCACCTCGCCCGCAACGCCGACGCGATGATCAACTTGCTGGACTGGGCGCGGACCGGGACGCCCACGCCGGCCTACGCCAGTCGCGAGCAGCGCGACCGGGACATCGACGACGGTGCCACCCGGCCGCCGCAGGTGATCCGCGACGACGTGATCGGGTCCTCCGACCGGCTCGCCGCGGCGGTCCGGGCGATGCCGCAGGCGGCGTGGGCGGCCGAGATCGGCGCGCCCCGCGGGGGCGGGGTGATGCCCGCCTCCGACGTGCCGTGGCTGCGCGCCCGGGAGATGTGGGTCCACGCGGTCGACCTGGACGTGGGCGCATCGCTGGCCGACGCGCCGGGCCCGATGCTGGTCGAACTGCTCGACGAGGTCACCGCCACGATGGGGACCTCCGGGCAGTCCCCGCCGATGGAGCTGGTGGCGACCGACCTGCGGCGCAGCTGGCCGGTCGGTGCAGCCGCGGCGGTCCCCGGCGCGGCCGGCGACGTCCGGCGGGTGGAGGTGCGCGGCTCGGCCGCGGACCTGGCCACCTGGCTGCTGGGCCGGTCGCGGGGCCGTGAGGTGCGCACCGTCGACGGCTCGCCGGTCCCGATCCCGCCCCGCTGGCTCTGACCGTGGGCGACCGGACGGGTGGCGCCGCGGCGCGGCCGGACTTCGCGGCCGTGCGGGCGGAGTTCGCGCTGCCCACCGCCTTCCCGACGGAGGTGCTGGCCGAGGCCGAGCGGGCCGCTGCCGCGCCGCCGTCCCCGGGCCCGGACCGGGTGGACGCCACGGCCATCGCGCTGGTGACCATCGACCCCCCGGGATCCAAGGACCTCGACCAGGCACTCGGCGTCGCCCGGACCGCCGACGGGTTCCGGGTCCACTACGCCATCGCCGACCTCGGCGCGGTGGTGACCCCCGACGGCCCGCTCGACGCCGAGGTGCGCCGCCGCGGGCAGACGGTCTACCTGCCCGACGGCGCCGTCCCGCTGCACCCGCCGGTGCTGTCCGAGCAGGCCGCCAGCCTGCTGCCGGACGGGCCGCGGGCCGCCGTGCTCTGGACGATCGACCTGGACGAGGCGGCCGAACCGCTGGCCGTGGACGTGTGCCGGGCCGTCGTCCGGTCGCTGGCCCGGTTGGACTACGCGGGCGTGCAGGCCGACGTGGACGCCGACCGCCTGCACCCGGCGCTGGCCGGTCTGCCCGAGGTCGGCCGGTTGCGCCGGGCGGCGGCCCTGCGCCGCGGAGCCATCGAGCTGGAGCTGCCCGACCAGGAGGTGCTGCCCGACGGTGGCGGCTGGACCGTGCGGGTGCGCCGGCGCCCCCCGGTCGAGCAGTGGAACGAGCAGATCTCACTGCTCACCGGCATGTCCGCGGCGCGGATGATGCTGGACGCCGGGATCGGGCTGCTGCGCACGCTGCCGGCGCCGGACCCCGGCGCGTTGGCGGAGTTCCGCCGCACCGCCGGGGAGCTCGGCGTGGCCTGGCCCGACGGTGCGCACCCGGCCGAGGTGCTGGCCGGCCTGCCGGTCACCGGGGCGGTGCCGCTGGCGCTGCGCCGGGCGGCCACCTCGTTGCTGCGCGGCGCGCGGTACAGCGCATTCGACGCCGCGGCGGGGGTCCCGGTGCCCGACGATCCGGGTCACGGCGGCATCGGCGCGCCCTACGCGCACGTGACGGCCCCGCTGCGCCGGTTGGCCGACCGATTCGGGACCGAGGTGTGCCTGGCCGTGACGGCCGGCACGGCGCTCCCCGACTGGCTGCGCGCAGCCCTGCCGGCCCTGCCGGAGGCGATGGCGACCTCCGACGCACTCGCCGCCAAGGTCGGCCGGGCGTGCGTGGACCGCACCGAGGCGGCGCTGCTGGCCGGTCGGATCGGCGAGGAGTTCGAGGTCGTGGTGCTGCGCGCGAGCGGATCGGGTGGTGAGCCGGGGGAGGTGTTCCTGGCCGATCCGCCGGTGCTGGCCCGGTGTTCCTCGACACCACCGGCGGGAGCGACCGCCCGCGTCCGGTTGGCTGAGGCCGACCCGGCGACCGGCCGAATCGCCTTCACCGGCGGTCCCGCGGGCTGAGCGGACCGGGTCCGGACGGCCGGTGCGCGGGTAGCGTTCCCGGCCGTCCCCTCACCCCGGAGGCCGCTCGTGCCCGACCGCGCGTTCCGCTACGGCATCGAGCACGAGTGCGCGATGGTGCGTGCCGACGGCACCTTCGCCGACTTCACCAGCGTCACCTTCGACGAGCTGCAGTCCGTGGTCGACGCGCTGCCCGAGGACCCGGCGGACTACCCCCAGTTGCGGATCGGCGACCAGGGCATCAAACGCAAGCGGTGGTACGTCGAGGGCTACGAGCGCTTCGACGAGCGCGGCGGGCTGCTCCGCTGCGATCCCAAGGGCATCGAGGTGCGCACCACCATCCACCCCTCGGTGGACGCCGCGGTGACGGCGCTGGGCGCCGACCTGACGCTGCTGGACTCGGCGGCG
>DASQMQ010000554.1:0-9987 GCA_035645455.1 Pseudonocardia sp. | reverse complement strand
TCGGGACCGATCACCGACTGCACCGCCTCGTTGAACCGGCCGCTGTCGTCCAGCTCGCGGACCTGCCGGTGGGCCTCGTCCCAGGCGACCACGGCCACCCGGACGTCGCCGACGTCCGCGCCGTCGGCCTCGGCGGCGTCCAGCAGCCCGCCGGCCCGGTCCGGCCCGGCGACCCGGTCGAGCAGCTCGGTGAACGTCCGGTCGGCACTGCCGCCACCGCGGGCCACCAGCACCAGGTTCTCGTTGCTGCGGGCCTGCAGGACCGCGGTGCGGGCGTCGTCCAGGGCCGTGGTGGCGTCGGTGTGCCGGTCGGCGGCGGCGAGGGCGCTGCCGGCGACCACCCAGGCCACCGCCCACCACAGCAGCGCCGCGGTCACCGCGACCGCGCACGCGACCAGCCCCGGGCTGAGCAGCCGGTTGGTCCGGGTCCGCTCGCCGAGCGCCAGGTCGAGCACCGCGGCCAGCAACCCCACCCCCAGCACCAGCACGGCCAGCGGCGGCGCCGAACCCTGCCGGTAGGCCTCGGCCAGCCCGCGGGTGGCCATCGTGCGCAGCTCGGCCGCGGCCGGCAGCATCGACGACTGCATCAGCCGGGAGGCCTGGGTGAGGTAGGACTGCCCCAGTGGCAGGCCCTGCCGGTTGTAGGCGCGCGCGGTCTCCATCAGCCCGGCGTAGACCGGCAGCTGGCTGGTCATCCGGCTGACCGGGGCGGTGGCCGGGTCGCCGTCGGGCAGCAGGCCGGCGGCGTGCACCAGGCGCTCGGCGGCCCGGGTGATGTCGGTGTCGTAGCGCGAGCGGACCTGCGCCGGCTCCCGGCCGCCGGCCACGTACCCGCCGGTCGCGGTGGCGTCGGCGTCGGCGAGGGACTGGTAGAGCGCGGCGGCGTCGGAGGCCAGCGCGGCGGTGCGGGTGTCGCTCTCGCGGACCGCGGAAGTGC
This sequence comes from Pseudonocardia sp., assembly GCA_035645455.1. GTDB lineage: Bacteria > Actinomycetota > Actinomycetes > Mycobacteriales > Pseudonocardiaceae > Pseudonocardia. The sequence continues at coordinate 9,050 of DASQMQ010000554.1, read as the reverse complement.
GGTCCAGCCCGCTGACCACGCTGACGACCGCCGCGACGGCGCACCCGAGCACCAGCAGCAGGCCCACCCGGCGCAGCCGCTCCGGCGTGCTGCTCCCGGTCAGCGGCGGCAGGCCGGGCCGGACAGGGAGCCGCCGACCGCGCCGACGGGTGGCCCCGCCCCCGGCGGGGCGCGTCATCACCCCCGCACTCACCCCATGCACCCCCCAGCGCACGCGGACCGCTCCGCAGGGGCATCACCCTAGCCCTCACCCACCACCCTTCCGCGGGACACCGGGTGGATGCCTCAGCCGAGCTGCCGGGCCGGCGGCGGACCACCGATCCGGCTGCTGACCGCCTGCGCCGTGCGCCCCACCTCATCGAGCAGGCCGGGCACCGTGGCGCCGCGCGGGTAGCTGAGGGCCACCGCGGCCACCGGGTGCCGGCCGTGCTCCAGCACGGCCATCGCGACCGCCGCGATCCCCTGGGTGATCTCGCCGTCCTCGACCGCGTGCCCGCGGCGGCGGGTCTCGGCCAGCAGCCGGCGCAGCGCGGGCCACGAGCCGGGGCCGTTGCGTCCGGCGACCGCGTCCGGGTGCCGGAACAGCGCGTTGACCTGCGGCAGCGGCAGCGCGGCGAGGATCGCCCGGCCGCTCGCGGTCAGGTCGGCCGGCAACCGCACCCCGGCGGCGCTGTTCAGCAGCGGGGCGCCGACCGGACGGCTCTCGATGACGTAGAGGACCTCGGTGCCGTGCAGCACGGCCAGGTGCGCGACGTGACCCGTCCGTTCGGCGAGCCGGGTGAGCGGCACCCGGGCCAACCGCACCAGGGACTCCGAGCGCGGGTACCCGGAGCTGAGCTCGTAGGCCGCCGCGCCGAGGCAGTAGCGCCGCTCGTCGGTCAGGTGCATCACGAAGCCGCTCTCGACCAGGGTGGCCAGCAGCTGGTAGGTCGTCGACCGGGGCAGGTCGAGGTCACGGGCGAGCGCCGCAGCGGGCACCGGGCCGGCCTGCCGCGCCAGGTGGCGGAGGATCGTGAGCACCTGCCGCGCCGCCGGCACCTTCTCGGGGCGCGGCATCCGTCCAGCCTAGTAACTGTCCGGTATTCCGGACAGCCGTCGGCGGGTGGCGATGGTGCACCGACGGGTGACGGTGTCGGATAGCCCGATGCCTCCAGTCACCGTCGGCGTCGCGCCGTTGTCCGTCCGGGAGATCGTCGCCGTGGCCCGGGAGGGCGCCGGGGTCGTGCTCAGCCCCGAGGCCGAGTTCGAGATCGCGACCAGCCGCAAGGTGGTCGAGGCGCTGGCCGACGACAGCGAGCCGCACTACGGGGTGTCCACCGGGTTCGGCGCGCTGGCCGCGCGGCACATCCCGGTGGAGCTGCGCGCCGACCTGCAGCGCAGCCTGGTCCGGTCGCACGCCGCCGGTTCCGGGTCGGAGGTGGAGCGCGAGGTGGTGCGGGCGCTGATGCTGCTGCGGCTGCACACCCTGGCGACCGGGCGCACCGGGGTCCGGCTGGAGACCGCGCACACCTACGCCGCCCTGCTCAGCGCCGGGATCACCCCGGTGGTCCGGGAGTACGGCTCGCTGGGCTGCTCGGGCGATCTGGCCCCGCTGGCGCACTGCGCGCTGGCCGCCACCGGGGAGGGCGAGGTCCGCGACGCCGACGGGGTGCTGCGGCCGGCCGCCGAGGCGCTCGCCGCGGCCGGGATCACCCCGGTGGTGCTGGCCGAGAAGGAGGGCCTGGCGCTGATCAACGGCACCGACGGCATGCTCGGCATGCTGGTCCTGGCCTGCCACGACCTGACCGCGCTGCTGCAGGCCGCCGACGTCGCCGCGGCGATCAGCGTGGAGGCGCTGCTCGGCACGGACGCGGTGTTCGCCGCCGACCTGCAGGAGCTGCGCCCGCACCCCGGGCAGGCCGCGAGCGCGGCCAACCTGCGCGCGCTGCTGCACGGCTCGGCGATCATGGAGAGCCACCGCAACCCGGAGTGCACCCGGGTGCAGGACGCCTACTCGCTGCGCTGCACCCCGCAGGTGCACGGGGCCGCGCGCGACACGCTCGCGCACGCCGCCACGGTCGCCGGGCGGGAGCTGGCCGCGGCGGTGGACAACCCGGCGGTGACGGTGGACGGGCGGCTGGAGAGCAACGGCAACTTCCACGGCGCCCCGCTGGCCTACGTGCTGGACTTCCTGGCCATCGCGGTGGCCGACGTGGCGTCGATGAGCGAGCGGCGCACCGACCGGATGCTGGACACCGCGCGCAGCCACGGGCTGCCGGCCTTCCTCGCCGACGACCCCGGCGTCGACTCCGGGCACATGATCGCCCAGTACACCCAGGCCGCGATCGTCGCCGAGCTCAAGCGGCTGGCCGTGCCGGCGTCGGTGGACTCGATCCCGTCCAGCGCGATGCAGGAGGACCACGTCTCGATGGGCTGGGCCGCCGCGCGCAAGCTGCGCCGCGCCCTCGACGGGCTGACCCGGGTGGTCGCCGTCGAACTGCTCACCGGGGTCCGCGCGCTGGACCTGCGCCGGCCGCTGGCCCCCGCCCCGGCCACCGGCGCGGTCCGCGACCGGTTCCGCACCGCGGTCGCCGGCCCCGGCCCGGACCGCTTCCTCGCCCCCGAGATCGAGGCCGCCGTCCAGTTCGTCGCCACCGGTCAGGTCGTCGACGCCACCGGCCTCCCCTTGCGCTGACCCCCTCGTGCGTGAGTTTCATGGCTATGGGCATGGAACTCACGCACGACCCCGGAGAGAGGACGTCCCTGGATGGATGGCGCGCGACCCGTGCGTGCTCCCCGCGGCTCCGCGCTGACCGCCCGGTCCTGGCAGACCGAGGCGCCGCTGCGGATGCTGCACAACAACCTCGACCCCGAGGTGGCCGAACGGCCCGACGACCTGGTCGTCTACGGCGGCACCGGGCGGGCCGCCCGGGACTGGCCCTCGTTCGACGCGATGGTGCGCACGCTGACCACGCTGGCCGACGACGAGACGATGCTGGTGCAGTCCGGGCGCCCGGTGGGGGTGCTGCGCACCCACGAGTGGGCGCCCCGGGTGCTGATCGCCAACTCCAACCTGGTCGGCGACTGGGCGAACTGGCCGGAGTTCCGCCGGCTGGAGCGCCTCGGGCTGACCATGTACGGGCAGATGACCGCCGGGTCGTGGATCTACATCGGCACCCAGGGCATCCTGCAGGGCACCTACGAGACCTTCGCCGCGGTGGCGGCCAAGCGCTTCGACGGCACCCTGGCCGGCACCCTCACCCTCACCGGCGGCTGCGGCGGGATGGGCGGCGCGCAGCCGCTCGCGGTGACCCTCAACGGCGGGGTCTGCCTGGTCGTCGACGTGGACGCGGGCCGGCTGCGCCGCCGGGTCGAGCACCGCTACCTCGACGAGCTGGCCGACTCGCTGGACGGGGCCGTCCGGCTCTGCACCGAGGCCCGCGCGGCCCGCCGCGCGCTGTCGGTCGGCGTGGTCGGCAACTGCGCCGCGGTGCTGCCCGAGCTGCTGCGCCGCGGGGTCGAGGTCGACATCGTCACCGACCAGACCTCGGCCCACGACCCGCTGTCCTACCTGCCCGATGGCGTGGACCTCGACGACTGGGAGGACTACGCGGCCAGCAAGCCCGAGGAGTTCACCGACCGCGCCCGGGCGTCGATGGCCAGGCACGTCGAGGCGATGGTCGGCTTCCAGGACGCCGGCGCCGAGGTGTTCGACTACGGCAACTCGTTGCGCGACGAGGCTCGCCAGGGCGGCTACCAGCGCGCCTTCGCCTTCCCCGGGTTCGTGCCCGCCTACATCCGGCCGCTGTTCTGCGAGGGCCGGGGCCCGTTCCGGTGGGTGGCGCTGTCCGGCGACCCGGCCGACATCCACGCCACCGACCGCGCGGTGCTCGACCTGTTCCCCGACGACGACCGCCTGCACCGGTGGATCCGGGCGGCCGGGGAACGGGTGGCGTTCCAGGGCCTGCCCGCCCGGATCTGCTGGCTCGGCCAGGGCGAGCGCGACCGGGCCGGGCTGCGGTTCAACGAGCTGGTCGCCGACGGCTCGGTGGCGGCGCCCATCGTGATCGGCCGCGACCACCTGGACACCGGCTCGGTGGCCTCGCCCTACCGGGAGACCGAGGCGATGGCCGACGGCTCGGACGCCATCGCCGACTGGCCGCTGCTCAACGCGCTGGTCAGCACGTCGTCCGGGGCCAGCTGGGTGTCGATCCACCACGGCGGCGGCGTCGGCATCGGCCGCTCGATCCACGCCGGCCAGGTCACCGTGGCCGACGGCACCGACCTGGCCGCGGCCAAGATCGAGCGGGTGCTCACCAACGACCCCGCCACCGGCGTCCTGCGCCACGCCGACGCCGGCTACGACCGGGCCGAGGCCACCGCCGCCGGCCACCACCTCCGCATCCCCATGCGGGAGCACCCGTGACGGGGTCGTTGTGGGGGATGTGGGGGGAGCTGAGCGAGATCGGGCGGGCCCGCAGCGGCGGGTACCGGCGGTTCGCCTGGACCCTCGAGGACGCCCGGCTGCGCGAGTGGTTCGCCGGGCAGGCCGCCGCCCGGGGGCTCGACCTGGTGACCGACCGGGCGGGCAACCAGTGGGCCTGGTGGGGCGATCCGGACGCCGACGGCCCGGGCGTCGCGGTCGGATCGCACCTGGACTCGGTGCCCGACGGTGGCGCCTTCGACGGGCCGCTGGGCGTGGTGTCCGCGCTGGCCGCGATCGACGCCCTGCGCGCGGCCGGCACCGAGCCCGCGCGACCGGTCGCGGTGGTCCACTTCGGCGACGAGGAGGGCGCCCGGTTCGGCATCGCGTGCGCCGGATCGCGCCTGGTCACCGGGGCCCTGGACGCCGACCGGGCCCGCGCGCTGACCGACGGCGACGGCGTCGGGATGGCCGAGGCGATGGCCCGGGCCGGGCTGGACGCCCGGCACGTCGGCCGGGACGAGGAGGCCCTGCGCCGGGTCGGCACGTTCGTGGAGCTGCACGTCGAGCAGGGCCGGGGGCTGGCCGACCGCCGCGACCCGATGCTCGCGATGGCCGAGGTGGTGCTGGCCGCCCGCGCCGCCGCCACCGGCCGGGACACGGTGGCGACCTGCGGGAAGCTGCGCGTCGAGCCGAACGGGGTGAACGCGATCCCGTCGCGGGTGACCGGTTGGCTGGACGCCCGCGGGCCGGATCCGGACCGGGTGCGGGCGACCGTGGCCGAGGTCGCCGCGACGGTCGAGCGGCACGGCGGCGCGGTCGAGCAGGAGTCCTGGACCGACGTCACCCGGTTCGACCCCGGCCTCACCGCGGAGCTGTCCACCCTGCTCGGTGGGGCGCCGGTGCTGGACACCGGCGCCGGGCACGACGCCGGCATCCTGTCCGCGGCCGGCGTCCGGACCGCGATGCTGTTCGTGCGCAATCCGACCGGGGTCTCGCACTCCCCGCACGAGCACGCCGAGCCGGCCGACTGCGAGGCCGGTGTCGCCGCCCTGGCCACCGTCCTGACCAGCCTCGCCACGTGAGGGCGTGGTGGGCCCGGCACGCCCTGCTCCCCACCGGGCCGGCCCGGGACGTGCTGGTCGAGGTCCGGGACGGCCGGTTCACCGCGATCACCCCGGACTCCCCCGCCGATGACGCCGAGCGGCTCCCCGGCGTCGCGCTGCCCGGCTTCGCGAACGTGCACAGCCACGCCTTCCACCGCGCGCTGCGCGGGCGCACCCACGACCGCGGCGGCACGTTCTGGACCTGGCGCGAGCGCATGTACGCCGTCGCCGACCGGCTGGACCCGGACTCCTACCTGCGGCTGGCCCGGGCGACCTACGCCGAGATGGCCCTGGCCGGGGTGACCGCGGTCGCCGAGTTCCACTACCTGCACCACGGGCCGGCCGGGCGCCCGTACGACGACCCCCACGCGATGTCGCACGCGCTGGCCCACGCCGCCGGCGACGCCGGCATCCGGCTGGCCCTGCTCGACACCTGCTACCTGTCCGGCGGTCTGGACGCCGACGGCCACCGCCCGTTGGAGGGCGTGCAACGCCGGTTCGGCGATGCCGACGTCGACAGCTGGGCCGCCCGGGCAGCAGCCGGACCGGCCGCAGGTGTGGCCGTCCACTCCGTCCGCGCCGTGCCCCGCCCGGCGCTGGCCACCGTGGCCGCGGTCGCCGCCGGGCGGCCGCTGCACGCCCACGTGTCCGAGCAGCCGGCCGAGAACGCCGCCTGCCTGGCCGCGCACGGCCTCACCCCGACCGCCCTGCTGGACGCCGAGGGCCTGCTCGGCCCCACCACGACCGTCGTGCACGCCACCCACCTCACCGACGACGACGCGGTCGCCCTGGGTAGGACCGGTACCGGCGTGTGCCTGTGCCCGACCACCGAGCGCGACCTGGCCGACGGCATCGGTCCCGCCGTCGAGCTGCACCGGGCCGGGGTGCCGCTGTCGCTGGGCAGCGACCAGCACGCCGTCGTCGACCCGATCGAGGAGGCCAGGGCGCTGGAGATGCACGCCCGGCTGGCCTCGGGGGAACGCGGCCGGTTCACCCCCGCCACCCTGCTGGCCGCGCTCACCCGGCACTCCGCGCTGGGCGGGTCCGATGCCGGACTGGTCCCGGGTGCTCCGGCCGACCTGGTGGCGGTGCGCACCGACACCGTCCGCACCGCTGGCACCGACCCCGCCCAGATCCTGTTCGCGGCCACCGCCGCCGACGTCGACACCGTGCTGGTCGGGGGCGAGGCCGTGGTGCGCGGGGGCAGGCACCGCCTCGGCGACGTGGCCCGCCTCCTCGACGCCGCCATCACCCCCCTCTGGGAGGACCCGTGACCGACCCGACCGCCGCCGCCGACCCGACCGGGGTTCAGGAAGGCCACCTTCAGGTCCGCACAGGGCAGGAAGGTGGCCTTCCTGAACCGGGGGCGGGCCGCACGACGCTGGTCACCGGGATCGGTGAGCTGGTGACCAACGACCCGGCGCAGGGCGACGGGTCGGCGTTGGGGGTGCTGCACGACGCGGCGGTCGTGGTCGAGGACGGGCGGGTGGCGTGGGTCGGGCGGGCCGCGCAGGCGCCGCCCGCCGACGAGCGCCGGGACCTCGGCGGCCGGGCGGTGGTCCCCGGCTTCGTGGACCCGCACGCGCACCTGGTCTTCGCCGGGGACCGGGCCGCCGAGTTCGCCGCCCGGATGGCCGGCCGGCCCTACGACGGGGGCGGCATCGCCACCACGGTGACCGCCACCCGGGCCGCCTCCGACGACGAGCTGCGGGCACTGCTGGCCGGGCGGGTGGCCGAGCTGCGGGCCCAGGGCACCACCACCGTGGAGATCAAGAGCGGCTACGGGCTGACCGTCGAGGACGAGCTGCGCGCCCTGCGCCTGGCCCGCGAGGTCACCACCGAGACCACCTTCCTCGGCGCGCACGTCGTGCCGGCGGGGTCGGCCCACGACGTCTACCTGGAGCTGGTGACCGGCCCGATGCTGGCGGCCTGCGCCCCGCACGCCCGGTGGATCGACGTGTTCTGCGAGCCGGCGAGCCCGCACGCGTTCGACGGTGACGAGGCCCGGACCGTCCTGGTGGCCGGCCGCGAGGCCGGGCTGGGCCTGCGGGTGCACGGCAACCAGCTCGGGCCCGGCCCGGGTGTGCGACTGGCCGTCGAGCTCGGCGCCGCCAGCGTCGACCACTGCACCCACCTGACCGGCGCCGACGTCGATGCGCTGGCCGGCGGGGCCACGGTGGCGACGCTGCTGCCGGGGGTCGAGTTCAGCACCCGCTCGCCCTACCCGGACGCCCGCCGGCTGCTGGACGCCGGCGTCGTGGTGGCGCTGGCGACCGACTGCAACCCGGGGACCTGCTACTCGTCGTCGATGCCGCTGATGATCGCGCTCGCGGTCCGCGAGCTGGGGATGACCCCCGACGAGGCGTTGTGGGCGGCGACCGCGGGGGCGGCCCGCGCCCTGCGTCGCGACGACGTCGGGGTGCTCCGGGTGGGCGCTCCGGCCGACCTCGCCGTGCTGGCGGCGCCGAGCCACCTGCACCTGGCCTACCGCCCGGGGGTGCCGATCGCGTCGGCGGTGGAGCTCTGACCGGCCGGGCGGGTCAGCCGACCGCGCGCAGGGCCTCGTCGCCGAGGACGACGTAGCCGGCGTCCTCGATCGCCGCGACCAGCTCCGCGACCGCCAGCGTGGCCGGGTGGGTGACCGAGGCGGTGGCCGCGACGATGTCCACGTCGGCGGTGACGTCGCCGAGGGTCACCAGAGCGGTCTGCACGTGCCGGGCGCAGCTGGTGCAGTTCATGCCGACGACGGTGAGGTCGGTGCGCACGATGCCGAATGCCGGGCGGGTGTCCATGGTTCGCATCGGATCTCCTGACTTCGAGCTGCTTCGAGCTGGGGGGCGGCGCCGGGGAAGAACGCGCCGCCCGGAGCGGGACAGTAGGGAAGCCGGACGGGGCCACATCGCCCTCCTGAGTAGCGGCGCCGCCACGCGTCCGATCCGCCGCGCCGAGCGGCAGGCGACTACCCCGAACAGCAGCACCAGGTACGCCGATCACCGCGCCCGGGACTCAGGTACCCGGCCCTCCCCGCTCGTCGCGCCGAGCCCGCCGGAGCCCTCGACGTCCACCGCCGGGCACCGACCGCACGCCGTGACCGGGCGAGCGGTCGACCGCCCCGGGGGACGGTCGACGCAGGCCTACTACCGGTGGAGGACCCGCAGGTCGGCCCGGTACGTCCGGCGCCGACGTCGGAGGATCGCGACGAGTTCCGCGGAACGGCCACGGGCCCGGGCACCTGGCACGTAGCGTGCCCGACTGTGAACGGTGAGGAATGGTTGGCCGGCTACCGCGACCGGCTCACCGACCTGCGTGCGCGCACCGCACGCGCCCAGGACGCTCTGGCCCGCGCGGAGGCCACGGTGACCAGCCCGGACGGGGCGGTCACGGTCACGGTCGGCCCGACCGGTGCGCTGCGCGGGCTGGTGCTCGCCGAGCGCACGGCCGGCCTGAGCCGCACCCAGCTCGCGGCCGCGGTGCTCGCCACTGCCCGCACCGCCCAGGACCGGGCGGCTCGCGAGGCGGTGGACGCCGCCGCGCCGCTGCTC
>DASQMQ010000553.1:0-14662 GCA_035645455.1 Pseudonocardia sp. | reverse complement strand
GCTTATGAATACCTGCCGGACCCTGGGATCGGCCACGACCTGGCGCAGGGAGTACCTGTAGGTCCGGGCCTTGTCGGTCATGACCCGCTCGATGCGGTCAATGGCGTCCGTCCGCAGGAATGCGCCCGATCTTCTTGACGTCCCTGCGCACCAGCTCGCCGGGTGGGCGCGTTCGTAGCGCGCCGCGGTCGTCCTGCTGGTCCGGACGAGCTGGCCGGTGAGCGCGTCGCAGTCACATGGGTAGGGCAGACGGTGGCAGCGCAGGATCCGCAGCACCGTCCGGGGCGGTAGGCCGAGTCCGGGGCCGAGCCGGTCCTGACCGCGCCGCTGCCGCTGCACGACGACGCGGGCTTCAACGGTGGCGAGGGTTCGTGTCGGGCAACGACGAGGTCATGAGCTGCGCTCGTGCAGACCGTTGTCGCCTCGGCGAGGTAGCGGGCGGCCCAACGGCTCACGCATTGACGCGAGACACCCCTGTCCTCGGCGACATGGGATCTCGTGTTCGTGCCGGCGCAGTACTCGATCGATTCAGGCGGGCAATATCGCGGGCCTTCGCTCAACAACCCTGCACGGGCGTGTCGGCCGACCTGTTCTGTGAGAGTTCCGTGCGCCGTCATTGTGGGGATCGGAAGTCCAGCGATGTCCGCACCGAACGGCAGCACACTGGATCGTCGACCTCGCCTCGAGCTGCCGCGGTGCATATCCACCGGCTGCGTCGCTGCCGTAAGGCGTTTCGTTACCAGTCCGGCAACTATGCATGACTCACCCGATCGGGGGGGTACCGCTCTACTGCTGCCGGGCATACCGTTCGGGCCGCACTTCATCCACCGCGACCAAGTTCGCGGCCCGTCGGGGGGGATTCGACCGGTGCGCATATCGCGTGAGGACGTCTACCCTTATGAGCACTGCCGAGCCTTCGGTGTCTGGTGTCGAAGTTGTCGTACCTGCTGCTCGGCCACCCCGCCCGCTCGTTGGTCGATTCCTGGCTGTCATGCTGGTTGCGGCGGTTGGCTTTGGTTTCGTGGCTACTCAATCCACGCCGGAAGTCTCCGGTTCGGCTGGACCGTCGGCAGTAGTTTCCGATGTGACGCCGTCCGGTGAACGACTGGTTGCACATGTCGGTTTCTGGGGTTGCGCTGGGGCGATCTTCTCGGCGGTGGCCAGCACTGCGATTCCGATCGGAAAGGTGGTCAAGTTGCGTAAGGCTGCCCAATTCTATGGTGGGGTTCGCAACCTGGCGAGGCGTCTCACCGACGCCGGTGGACGCGCCGCGAAGGTCAGGGTGTTGAGTGCAGCCGGGGTAGCGGGAGCCGCCGAGATCCTGTCGATCAAGGGAATCGCTGACAACTGCTAGCGGGTGCGTCAGCCCGCACCCGTTGAGGTGATGATCTCCTCGCGGCGCGGGTTCAGCCCTGCCGGACCGGTGGTTCGGCGTGCAGGCCGCTCTTTCCCGGCTTGCGCGTCGGGCCGCCGGTCCGGTTGCCTCCGGCGCGGCCACCTGTGCTGCCCGAGACCGCCCTGGACAGCCGGAACAGAGCCCGTGGGCAGTGGCTCTCGCGCTCGGGCTGCGGCAGGGGAAGCGCTCGGACTGAAGTGGTCGGACGTCGACCTCGCCGCCGGGTCGATGGTCGTCCCGCCGGGGCCGGCTGCGTCCGCGGTGGCAGCACGACTGCGACGGCACGTGCGGCCGGAGGTAGGCGGGCACGGCCCGCAGCGTCGGCCGGAGTCACGTCGGCGATCCAACGCGGCATCGCGTCGCGGGTCGGAGGCCTCATCCGGCAGGTCAGCCAGGGGTCGGCAGACGGCGAACGAGACCGGAACTGGGACCGACAGCAGAAACGCCGGTCGGCCCTGGTGGACCTTCCCGGCGTTCCGCCTGTTCAGGCTGGCGGTAGCGGTGGGATTTGAACCCACGGAGGCTTGCACCTCACACGCTTTCGAGGCGTGCTCCTTCGGCCGCTCGGACACGCTACCGCCGACGAGCTTACAAGAGGCCCGACCACCACCGGACCCCGGCCCGGGGGTCAGCCGGGCGGCCGGAGGCGGGGCGGGAGGGGTACCGGGCGGGCGCGCCAGGCGTCCAGCGCGACATCGATCAGGTCGGTCCGGGGCAGCGCCGCGACCTCGTCGAGCGGCACCCACGCGGCGCGGTCGGTGCTGCCGCCGATCTCGAAGCGCAGGTCGCCGCCGGTCACCGTGGCGGCGTAGACGATCCGCACCGCGTGCGTGTCCAGCGGCGGGACCCGGCGGGTCTGCTGGCGCACGGAGTCGACCGCCAGCAGGGCGTCCAGCCGCACCTCGTAGCCGGTCTCCTCGGCGACCTCGCGCACCGCGGCGGACTCCGGGTCCTCGCCGTGGTCGAGGCCGCCACCGGGCAGCGTCCACTCGATCTCCCGGCTGACCCGGTCCGGGCCACCGGCCAGCAGCAGCTCCCCGTCCCGGACGCACACCGCGTACGCCGCCACCCGGACCCGTCGCCGCACCGGTCAGTGCCTCCCCGGACAGCGGGACCGCACCGGAGAGCGGGGCCTCACCGGAAGCCGCCGAAGAACGACTCCAGCAGCGCCGCGCTCTCCCCGGCCAGCACCCCGGGCACCACCTCGGGGCGGTGGTTGAGCCGGCGGTCGCGCAGGACGTCCCACAGCGACCCGGCCGCCCCGGTCTTCGGTTCCCAGGCCCCGAACACCACCCGGGCCACCCGGGCCAGGCCGATCGCGCCGGCGCACATCGTGCACGGCTCGACGGTCACCGCGAGGGTGCAGCCCTCCAGCCGCCACTCCCCGCGCACCGCCGCCGCGGCCCGCAGCGCCAGCACCTCGGCGTGCGCGGTCGGGTCGCCCAGCGCCTCCCGGGCGTTGCAGGCCGCGGCCAGCTCGCGGCCGTCGGCGTCCACGACGACGGCGCCGATCGGGACGTCGGCGGTGCGCAGGGCGGCGGCGGCGACCTCCAGGGCACGCCGCACCAGCCGCTCGTCGGTCGTGTCCGGGACGGGCTCCACCCACGCGCCGCCCCCGTCGTGCACCGCCGTCACCGCGCGTCGACGACCTCGGCCAGCTCGGTGCCGAACCCGCAGCGCCGCCCGATGGCGGCCAGCTGCTCGTCCGGGTACAGCTCGAACTCCCCGGCGAGCACCTCCAGCTCGTCCGCGGGCAGCCCCAGGTCGGCCACGATCGACAGGTCGCCCTCGGGCCACGGCTCGTCGAGCGCGTCGTCGTCCGGGGGCAGGTCGACGCGCAGCAGGTCGAGCACGTCGGCGGCCACGTCGTAGTCCAGCGCGGCGACCGCGTCGGACACCATCAGCGAGACGCCGCCGGGCGTCGGGCGCAGCAGCACGAAGAACTCGTGGTCCACGTCCAGCAGGCCGAGGACGGCACCGGTGGAGCGCAGCTCGCGCAGTTCGGTGATCGCGGTGTCCAGGTCGACCAGGGCGTCCGGGTCCAGCCGGACGCAGCGCCAGCGCCCGTCCTCCCGGATCGCCGCGACGGCGAAGCCGGGCAGGGCGTGCTCCCGCACGCCCGCCGGCGCCTGGATGCTCGGCACTGCCATGAGACTACGGTAAGCCCCCGATCGACTGTGGTCCAAACCACAACGGCAAGTTCACCGTCGCCGCCACCCCCAGCGGGTGTCAGGATCGGGGAATGTCGCTGGACGTGTCGGTAACCGGACTGCTCGCACAGGCCAAGGACGTCCACAACCACACGGTCCGGTTGCGCCGCGACCTGCACCGCCACCCGGAGATCGGGCTGGACCTCCCGCGCACCCGGGACGCGGTGCTGGCCGGGCTGGCCGACCTGCCGCTGCAGGTGCACCTGGGGCGGTCGGTCAGCTCGGTGGTGGCCGTGCTGGACGGCGCCCGCCCCGGTCCGACGGTCCTGCTGCGCGGCGACATGGACGCGCTGCCGCTGACCGAGGACACCGGGCTGCCCTACGCCTCCGCGGTCGACGGCGCGATGCACGCCTGCGGGCACGACACCCACGTCGCCATGCTGGCCTCGGCCGCGCGGGTGCTCGTCGAGCGGCGCGCCGAGCTGGCCGGGCGGGTGCTGTTCATGTTCCAGCCCGGCGAGGAGGGCTTCCACGGCGCCCGCTACATGATCGACGAGGGCCTGCTCGACGACCACGGACCGGCCGGCCGACCGGCCGCGGCCTACGCGCTGCACATCAGCGCGACGCTGCCGACCGGTGAGGTGCACGTCCGGCCGGGCCCGATCATGGCCGCGGCGGACGTCGTCCGGGTGACGGTGCTCGGGCGCGGTGGGCACGCCTCGTCCCCGCACGACGCGCTGGACCCGGTGCCCGCCGCGGCCGCGATGGTGGGGGCGCTGCAGACCGCCGTCACCCGCCGGCTCGACGCCCACCAGCCGGCCGTGCTGACCATCGCGCACATCGTGGCCGGCACCACGAACAACATCATCCCGGAGACCGCGTTCCTGGAGGGCACACTGCGCACGCTGTCCGCGGCCACCCGGGAGCGGGCGCACGAGGAGATCCGGCGGGTCTGCGAGCACACCGCGCTGGCCATGGGCTGCACCGCCGAGGTCGAGATCGAGCGCGGCTACCCGGTCACGGTCAACGACGGCGGCGCGGTGGGCCGGATCGAGCAGCTGTCGGCCACGCTGCTGGGCGACCGGCAGGTGCACGCGATGCCCACCCCGATCATGGGCGCCGAGGACTTCTCCTACGTCCTGGAGCAGGTGCCCGGCGCGCTCGCCTTCCTGGGCGGCTGCCCGCCCGGCACCGACCCGGCCACCGCCCCGCCCAACCACTCCAACCGCGTCGTGTTCGACGAGGACGCGATGGCCGCCGGCGTCGCCGTCTACGCCGCCCTGGCCCTGGACGCCCTGCGGTCGTGAGCGAGTTTCATGCCTATAGGCATGAAACTCGCGCACGAGGGCGGTGGCAGGGTGGGCGGGTGATCTCCCTGCGCGAGCTGACCACGGCGCTGCGATCGGGCGAGCTGTCGCCGGTGGAGCACGTCCGCGACGTGCTGGAGCGGCTGGAAGCGGACACGCACAACGCGGTGATCGCGCTGAACGCCGACGCGGCGATGGTGCGGGCGGCCGAGTTGACCGACGAGCTGGCGCGCGGCGAGTGGCGCGGGCCGCTGCACGGGGTCGCGGTCGGGGTCAAGGACCTGTTCGACGTGGCCGGGCTGCCGACGCGGGCCGGGTCGAACGTGCTCGCCGACGCGCCACCGGCCACCGCCGATGCCCCTGTGGTCACCCGGTTGCAGGAGGCCGGCGCGATCGTCGTGGCCAAGTTGCACACCCACGAGTTCGCCTACGGCCCCACCGGCGACGTCGCGGCCACCGGCCCGGCCCGCAACCCGCACGACCCGTCCCGGATCACCGGCGGCTCGTCGTCCGGGTCGGCGGCCGCGGTGGCAGCGGGGCACCTGCCGCTGGCCCTGGGCACCGATACCGGGGCCAGCGTGCGCACGCCGGCCGCGCTGTGCGGGGTGGTGGGGCTCAAGCCGGGGTTCGGGGCGCTGTCCACCGACGGGGTGTTCCCGCTGTCGGAGACCTGCGACCACGTCGGCGTCCTCGCCGCGGACGTGCACGCCGCCTCGGTGGCCTGGGACGTGCTCAGCCGCCCGGACGGCACCGGCGGCATCCAGCCCCCCGGCGTCGACGGGGTGCGGGTCGGGGTGCTGCTCGACGACTACTGGCGCCCGGCCGACCCGGCACTGGCCGCTGCCACGGCCGCCGCGGTGGAGCAACTGGCCGCCCGGGGCGCCGAGGTCGTCGAGGTGCGCACCCCGATGATCGACGAGCTGGCCGCGACCTACGGCACGATCGTCGGCGCCGAGGCCTACGCGACGCACGCGGCCTGGCTGGCCGAGCGGCCCGGGGACTACCAGCCGATCACCGCGGAGCGGCTCGCCCTGGTCGCCGACCTGCCCGCCGCCGCCTACGTCGCCGCGCTGCGCACCCGGCGGCGGCTGGCCGCCGAGTTCCGGACCGCGGTCGCCGACCTCGACGTGCTGGTGCTGCCCACCACCCGGCTGCGGGCCACCCCGATCGGCGCGTCCGAGGTGGACGTGGACGGCACCGCGGTGCCGGTGCGGCCGGCGCTGCTCGAGCTGACGCTGCCGTTCAACCTGACCGGTTGGCCGGCGGTGTCGGTGCCCGGCCCGGTCGTCGACGGCGGGCTGCCGGCCGGGGTGCAGGTGGTCGGGGTGCGGCTGGAGGAGCGCGGCGTACTGCGGGTCGCCGGCGCGATCGGGTGAACAGCGGACACGCAGCGGCGCCGCCGTAGGCTGATCGGCCGTGAGAGCGGTCTGTGTGATCGGCGCCGGACTCATCGGCGGGTCGTTGCTGCGCGCGGCGGAGAAGGCCGGGCGGGCGGTCCGGGGGGCGACCGCGTCGGCGACGACCGCCGAGCAGGCCCGCGCCGACGGCTTCGACGTCACCACCGACACCGCGGCCGCGCTGGCCCGGGCGGCCGCCGAGGACGCCCTGGTGGTGCTCGCCGTGCCGCTGCCGGCGGTGCCGGACGTGCTGCGGCTGGTCGACGCGCACGCCCCGGGGTGCCGGCTCACCGACGCGGTCAGCGTCAAGGTGGCGGTGGCCGACGCGGTCGACCGGTACGCGCCGCGGGCCCGCTACGTCGGCGGGCACCCGATGGCCGGGACCGCGGAGTCCGGTTGGGCGGCCGGCACCGGCGGCCTGTTCACCGACGCGGCCTGGGTGGTCACCGCGGACGACGGCCTGGACCGCGAGGTCTGGGCGGACGTCGCCGAGCTGGCCTGGGCGGGCGGGGCGCACGTCGTGCCGGCCGCCGCCGACGAGCACGACCTCGCCGTGGCCCGGGTGTCGCACCTGCCGCACCTGCTGGCCGCGGTGCTGGCCGCCACCGCCGCCGCCGGTGACCCGGACGACGGGCTGGCGATGGCGCTGGCCGCGTCCTCGTTCGCGGACGGCACCCGGGTCGCCGGCACCCGCCCGGAGCTGGTGCTGGCGATGTGCGACGGCAACCGGGACGCGCTGCTGGCCGCGGTGGACGAGGCCCTGGGCCGGTTCGGCGTGATGCGCGGGGCGCTGGCCTCGACCGGCGGGCTGGCCGCGACCGTCCGCGCCGGTCACGCCGGACGCCGGCGCTGGGCCGACGCCCGCGACCGCCCGGGCGTGCGGATCACCGGCCGGGAGACCCTCGCCGAGCTGCGCGCCATCGGCCGCGCCGGGACGCCGGTCCTCGGCTGGGCCGACTGACCACCCGACCCTTGCCCGCCGCCCGGCCGAGGTTCAGGAAGGCCACCTTCCTGCCCTCTGCGGACCTGAAGGTGGCCTTCCTGAACCTGAGCGCCGGAGGCGTCGTCGCGGGGGGGACGGGTCAGGTGTGGGCGGGGGTGGGGGTGGGGGTGCCGGCTACGAGGCGGGTCGCGGTGCCGGGGGAGCTGGCCACCACACCGTCGGCGTCGACCACCAGCTCCGCGACGAGGTCGTCGCGGCGGAACTCGATCAGCGCGTGGCCGGAGTCGTCGAGCACCGACACCGTCCGGTAGGTCTCGGTCCGGCGGGTCACGACGAGGTCGGGCAGCGTCACGAACACCACCGCGAGGGTGTGCTCGCCGGCCACCCGGTGCAGCCCCAGGCGCCGGATCGGCACCGAGTTCAGCATCGGGCTGTAGGCCAGGTCGACGTCCATCGCGCCGTCGAAGTCGTCGCGCTGGCCACCCGCCCCGCCGCCGCCGGTGTCGAGCAGCCAGAAGCCGTCGTCGGTGCGGTTGATGGTGAGGTGGCGCTCGCGGCCGGCGGTTGCGCTGGTGGCCGACAGCCGCTCCAGCGCGCCGTCGGCGTCCACCACCAGCCGGTAGGAGGCGGTGAATTCGCCGTCCGGATGTACCCGGACCATCCGGCTCAGCGCCCGGAACGAGCGGCCCGCACCGAAGTGCAGACGCGTGCCCTCGAGCCCCTGACCGTCCTCGGTCTGCCACGTGAGCATGGTCGTCACCGGCCCCACGGTAGACGACACGTCCACCCGCGCACGCCCCCCGGCTGAAGCCCCTCGGTCATGATCCGCGCCCGAAGTACCCGGATGGAGCAGTCCGATCAGGATTCCGGACGGACGTCGTCCAGCCCGAGGTCGTCCCGGATGCCCCGGAAGACCGGTTCCCGCAGCCGCCCGCCGTCGGTCCACCCCTGGTGGACGACCTCGACCACGATCGTGGGCGCGCACCACCGGACCCCCGCCGCAGCTGCCCGGGACAGCCCGCCGGCGAACGGCGGCAGCACGACCGGCCGCAACCGCCCGTGCAGCACCCGCTGGGCGGTCGGTCCCGCCTCGGTGGTGTCCACGCCGCCGGCGAACCGCAGGCCGTTCGGGCCCGGCAGGCCGAGCAGCAGCGCGGCGATCCGGTCGGTGCCCGGCCGGTCCGGGCGCCAGCCGCCGACCACGCAGGCCTGGGTGCGGTGGTGCGCCGCGGCCACCCAGTCGCCGCTGCGCGCGCCCGGGCGGTACTCCGCGTCCCGGCGCTTGGCCAGCACGCCCTCCATGCCGCGCTGCCGGGTGGCGTCGAACAGCGCGGCGCCGTCGGTGTAGCCCGGCGACAGCGACAGGTTCGGCACGGCGGTGAGTTCGAGTCGTTCCAGGGTGGCCCGGCGCTCGTCGAGCGGGCGTTCCAGCAGCGGGACCCCGTAGAGCCGGAGCACGTCGAAGACCATGTAGGTGACCGGGCGGACCTGGGCGCCGTGCGGGTCGACCGGGTCGTGCATGCGGTCGGTCAGCGCGCCGAAGCTGGGCACGCCGCGGTCGAGCAGCACCACCTCGCCGTCGAGCAGGACGTCGGGCGCCAGCCTGGTCAGCCCGCCCAGCTCGGGGAACGCGGCGGTGACGTCCCGCCCGACGCGGTCGGCCAGCCGCAGGTGACCGTCGGCCACATCGGCGAGCAACCGCATGCCGTCCCACTTGACCTCGAAGAACCAGTCGGTCCCCGCCGGTAGGGTCCCAGGGGTGGCGAGCATGGGTTGCACGCCGTCATGCTGTCACCGAGAGCGACCGACCGCTGTGGGGAACGGGGGCTGCCATGCGCGCGATGTGGAGCGGTGCGGTGTCGTTCGGGCTGGTGAGCGTGCCGGTCAAGCTGTACTCGGCGACCACCAACCACGACATCCGCTTCCACCAGGTGCACGCCGCCGACGGGGGCCGCATCAAGTACAAGCGGACCTGCTCGATCGACGGTGAGGAGGTCCCCTACGCCGACATCGTCAAGGGCTACGAGACCGAGGACGGCGAGCTGATCACCCTCGACGACGAGGACCTGGACTCGCTGCCGGTCGCCTCCGGCCACGAGATCGACGTCGTCGAGTTCGTGCCGGCCGACCAGATCGACCCGCTGCTGTTCGACAAGAGCTACTTCCTGGAGCCCGAGGCCAAGGCGGCCAAGCCCTACGCGCTGCTGCGCGAGGCGCTGGTGCAGACCGACCGGATGGCCGTGGTGCGGGTGGCGCTGCGCCAGCGCGAGACGCTGGCCCTGCTGCGCGTGCGGGACAAGGCCATCGTGCTGCAGACCATGCTCTGGCCCGACGAGGTGCGCGAGCCCGACTTCGACATCCTCGACGCCGACGTGGAGCTGCGCCCGCAGGAGCTGACCATGGCCGCGTCGCTGGTGGAGAGCCTGGGCGCGGACTTCGAGCCCACCGACTTCCACGACGAGTACCGGGACGCGGTGGTCGAGCTGATCGAGCGCAAGCGCACCACCGGCGACACCCGCCCGGCCCCGGTGGTCGAGACGCGCGAGGAGGGGCCGGACAGCATGACCGACCTGCTCAGCGCGCTGCAGGCGAGCGTCGAGGCGGCCCGGTCCGGCGCCGGTGGCGGGTCCGGCGGTGGGTCGGGCGCGGCGGCGGAGAAGCCGGCCGAGGAGAAGCCGGCGGAGAAGAAGCCGGCGAAGAAGGCCCCGGCCCGCAAGCCCGCGGCCAAGAAGAAGGCCGACGAGGACGAGGACGCCCCGGCCACCCGCAAGCGCGCCCGCAAGCCGGCCTGACCGCACCGCGCACCCACGCGGCGCCCCACTCGGACCGCGCCGAGCCAGTGGCGCGCTCGCCCAGGCACGGCGGCTCAACGCGCCACCGGCCCGGGCACCCTCGCCCCGAGCGGTCGGCGCTCGGCCGACGTCGTTGGCCGAGCGCGCCGATCGCTCAGCTCCGGGTCCGGAGCGGCGCGGCGATCACGGGCCCAGGGCGTTCTCCGGTGGGCGCTGGTCGGCGGCCAGGGCGTCGAACAGGGCCAGCGCGCGCTCCCGGTCCCAGTTCACCACGCCGTCGCGGACGGGGACGGTGGTCGAGATGCCGTCGCCGAGCCCGCGCATGGCCAGTCCGAGCTGGGCCAGGTCCCAGATGTGGTCGTTGCCGTCCACCGTGATCGAGCCGGACAGCTCGGTGGCCAGCGGGACCACCCGGAACGGGTTGGCCAGCACGGCCGGGCTGGTCACCTTGTCCAGCAGCGCGGACAGGAACGCCCGCTGCCGCTCCACCCGGCCGAAGTCGGAGTTCGCGGTGGCCCGGGTGCGGACGTAGCCCAGCGAGGTGGCCTCGTCGAGGGTCTGGCAGCCGGCCTCGATGTCCAGCGCGGCCTTCGGATCCTCGATCGCCTCCGGCACGCACAGGTCGACCCCGCCGACCGCGTCCACCACGTTCACGATGCCCAGGAAGCCGATCTCGGCGTAGTGGTCGATCCGCAGCCCGGTCGCGCCCTCCACGGTGCGCACCAGCAGTTCGGGGCCGCCGCCGTCCGGGCCGCCGCCCCGCCCGTAGGCCGAGTTGATCTTGTGGCGGCCGTGGCCGGGGATGTCGACCATGGAGTCGCGCGGGATGCTGACCAGCACCGTCCCGCTGGCCCCGGAGTGCAGCAGCATGATCGTGTCGGTGAGCTGCGAGGTCTCGTCGCCGGTGGCCAGCTCGGCCTTCTGCTCCTCGGTGAGCTCCTGACGGCTGTCCGAGCCGACGATCAACCAGTTGGTGCCCGCCGAGGCGGCCGTGCTGTCCGCGGGCAGCGCGTCGGTCCGGTTCAGCCCGACGTCGATGTAGACCGCGAAGCCCACGACGAGCAGCAGCAGCACCCCGAGCACGGCCATGACGCGGCGCCCCCACCGCACCCGGGGCCGGCTGACCGACCGGTGCGGCCGGATCGCCGCGCGCGGCACCGGCCGGCGGACCGGCTCGGCATCCGGCGGGAGCAGTGCGGTGTCCTGCAGCGGCCGCCGCGGACCGCGTGGCGGCGGCGGGGGCGGCGGGTAGTCGCGGGGCGGGGGTGGGGGCGGGGGTTGCGAGCGCGGCCGCTGCTGGCCCCATCCGGGGTTGCCACGGCGCGGCGGGCCGCCCGGGGGCGGGCCCCCGCGCCGTCCGTAGTTGCCGTCCATCCCTGCACCTTCCCCCGTTGTCGACCAAGGGTCATGCCCCGCCGGCGGAGGTCACGATACGCACACGACCTGGGCGCGCCCCTTGTGGACTCGACGTCCGATCGCGCCGGGACAGTTCCGCCCACCCCGCACCTGACGCACACCCGTCACCCGCCCGTGACCTCCCCCCGCTCACCCCGCCCCGGCCCCTTCGTGGCGGGGGCGAGGGTCAGAGCCAGGGGGGTGGGGTGGGGAGGGGGGCGCCGGAGGTGGTGACGCCGGTGCCGTCGGTGCGGCCGATCAGCCAGCCCATGACGGCCGCGGCCGGCCCGCCGACGACCAGGTCGCCGGCGGGCTCGCCGAGTTGCCAGCGCTGCTCGCGGTCGTCCGGGGCGAGCACGGCGGACGGACACCCGTCCCGCGCGGTCAGCAGGGCGGTGGCGTCGTCGAGCAGGGCGTCCACCACTTCGGGCGGCAGTTCGTGCAGCCCGGCTCCGGCGTCCAGGTCGACCGCGTGCAGCCACACCTCGCGGATCCGCATCCACGGCACCTCGCTCGCCGGCAGCGGTCGACCCAGGGCGCTGCGCACGGTGGCCCGCCAGCCCTCGTCGTCCAGCGCGGCCAGCGCGGCGTCCAGGTCGCGGGCGGTGGACACCAGTTCGCGGCGCAGCGTCTCGACCGGCTCGTGCGACGACGACTCGATCTCCCGGGCCCGCGACTCCCGGTCCGGGTACATCGGCGTCTCGACCCCGGTCCGGGCCCAGGTGGCCAGCCGGGTGAGCGCCTCGGCGTTGCGGGCCACGTGCGCGACGACGTGCGCCCGGCTCCAGTCCGGCAGCGCGCTCGGTTCGCGCATCGCGTCGTCGGGCAGCGCGGTGACCAACTGGATGAGGAACTCCGTGCCCGCGCCCATCAGCGGCAGCGTCGCGTCGATGTCTCGCCGGTTCACCGTTGCTCTCCCCCCGTCAGCCGGGCCGCTACGTCCGCGCGCAGGGCCTTCTTGTCGATCTTGCCGACCTTCGTCAGGGCCAGCTCGTCGACCAGTTCCAGCCGCTCCGGCAGCTTGAACGCCGCGACCCCCGCCGCGTCCATCCACGCCCGCACCTCGTCCAGGGTGACCGTAACCCCCGGGCGCGGCACGACGTAGACGCAGACCCGCTCGCCCAGCACCGGGTCGGGCATCGCGACCGCGGCCACCTGGCGCACCGCGGGCATGCCGTAGACCAGGTTCTCCACCTCCTCGGCGGAGATCTTCTCCCCGCCGCGGTTGATCATGTCCTTGTCCCGGCCCTCGACGACCAGGTTGCCCTCCGGGGTGCGCCGGCAGATGTCGCCGCTGCGGTACCAGCCGTCGACGGTGAACGCGCGGGCGTTCTGCTCGGGCGCCCGGTAGTAGCCGCGCGGGGTGTAGGGGCCGCGGGTGAGCAGCGAGCCCGGCTCGCCGTCCGGGACGTCCCGGTCGAGCTCGTCGACCAGGCGCACCTCGTCGTCGGGGCTCAGCGGGCGGCCCTGGGTGGTGCAGACCACCTGCTCGGGGTCGTCGAGGCGGGTGTAGTTGAGCAGGCCCTCGGCCATCCCGAACACCTGCTGCAGCTGCGCGCCGAGCACCGGGCGCACCCGCACGGCCAGCTCGTCGGCCAGCCGGGCCCCGCCGACCTGCAGCAGCCGCAGGCTCTCCCCCGGCCGGCCGTGCTCGGTGGCGTGCTCCAGCCACCGCCCGGCCACCGCCGGCACCACGGCGGTGTGCGTGACCCCCTCGGCCGCGATCACCGCGAACGCCCGGCGCGGCTCGGGCGAGCCCAGCATCACCACCCGGCCGCCGGCGATCAGCGTGCCGAGGATGCCGGGGCAGGCCAGCGGGAAGTTGTGCCCGGCCGGCAGGCCCACCAGGTACACCGTGCCGCGGTCCAGGCCGCACAGCTCGGCGCTGGCCCGGGCGTTGTAGGCGTAGTCGTCGTGGGTGCGGGCGATCAGCTTGGGCAGGCCGGTGGTGCCGCCGGACAGCAGGAACACCGCGACGTCGCGCGGGCCGGGCGCCGCGGCGTCCCAGCGGGCGCGGTCGACGGCCGGATCGGCGGCGGGGGTGCACAGTTCGGCCAGGTCGACGTGCCCCGCGGCGGCCGCGCCGTCCACCAGGACGTGCACGAGGGTCGGCGATCCGGCCACCAGCTCGGCGGCCAGGCCCTGGTGGTCGAAGTCGCGCAGCACGTCGGGCACCGCGATGGCGACGGCCTCGGCGTGCTCGACCAGGTACGCCAGCTCGGTGCGGCGGTGCCCGGGCAGCGCCATCACCGGGACGACCCCGGCGCGCAGGCAGGCCAGCACGAGCACGACGAACGGCCAGCCGTTGGCCAGCTGCACGACGACCCGGTCGCCCGCCCCGACGCCCAACCGGGCCAGCCGGGACGCCGCCGCATCGGCGCGGCCCAGCAGGTCGGCGTGGCTGAACCGGAGGTCGCCGTCGACCAGCGCGACGGCGTCCGGGTCGCGGTCGGCGGCGTCGGTCAGGAACGCCCCGAGCGGTCGTCCGGCCCAGTGGCCGGCCTCGACGTAACGCCGGGCGTACTCCACGGGCCAGGCGACGGTGCCCTCGGCGATCGGCGTGACCATGGCATCCCTCCGGGCGGTGATCAGTCGGCGACGGGGTCGATCGGGCAACAGGTCGGGCGGGCGGTGGTCGGTCAGGCCGAGCGGGTGGTGGGGCGGTCCGGCGGGCGGGCGGTGGCGAGCGGGCGGTGGTGGTCGGCAGGGGTCGGCCTCCGGGGTCAGGGTGCCGTCCAGCGGGCGACGGCCGCCGCGTCCGCACCGACCAGGTCGGCGCGGCCGGACAGCACCGCGGTGACCGCGCGGTCGCGGTCGAGGGCCGGGTCGACCAGCAGGGCGGCCAGCCCGTGCTCCATGCGCGCCTGCTCGGTGAGCAGGGTGCGGGTGAGCGGGGTGCCCCCGTGCACGCCGACCAGCCCGGCGCCGCCGGCGGCCAGCCCGGCCAGTCGCGCGGCGGCCGCCGGGAGGCCCCGCTCGTCGTCGGGTGCGTGCACCCAGCCCCCGGCCGCGCCGGGCTCGGCGGACAGCTCCAGGACGTCGCCACCGGGCATCCGCGCCACGGCCCTCGCACCCGCGGTCCCGACGGCGGGACGGCGGGACCCGTCACCCGCCTGCTCGACGGTCACACAACGGCCGGGCAGGGTGCGCCCGGGCAGCCGCAGCGGCGCCTCCAGCGGCTCGGCGCCGTGCGCGGCCCGCCAGTGCCGGTGGCTCTCGGCGACGAACTCCGGGGCCCGCCGGGCCAGCCGGGCGTCGGTGATGCTGCGGGACAGGAAGTGG
>DASQMQ010000552.1:0-3679 GCA_035645455.1 Pseudonocardia sp. | reverse complement strand
CGGCGCGGGCCGCGGTGTAGCTCTCCCCGGTGCGCCCCATCCGGGTGCGCACGAGCTGCTTGAACGAACGGTGCCTGGTCATCGGTGCTCCCTGTGCACGGCGGCGACCCGCGACCCACGCTCGCACGACACCGCCGGACGGACGCACGACCAACCGGCACCCCGAGGGCCAGAGCCCCCTTTGCCCCCGCTCCGCCGGTGGCGTGGGCACCGGAACCGGGGGTTGGGCGCAGGACGGCGCCCGGTCGAACAGTACTAGGACCGCTGCCGGTCGCGGAACTCATCTGTGCGAGTCAGGATCGGCACTCCGGTTGGAGGACCACCAGGCTCGGTGTCAGTGCGCCTCGACGGGACGACCAGGACGTGGTCGGTCACCTCCGCGGTCCGCCGCCGCAACGGCAAGCGTGCACCGCGATGCGGCCGACCGCCGGCGGGTGCCGGTCAGGAGGTTCCGGCGGCGGGATCGCGCCAGGAGTGCTGCGGGGAGTAGCCCAGGACGCGGCGGGCCGCGGTGATGCTCAGCAGCGTCTCGTGCTCGCCGAGCTCGCCGCGGACCTCCACGTCCGGGAAGACCTCGGCCATCAGCGCCGCGCTGGACCGCTGCATCACGGTGTCGGCGTTGGCGATGATGAACACCTCGGCTCCGGTCGCCTCGAGTTCGAGGGCCTTGCGCACCGCCTGGGCGCCGTCGCGGGCGTCGATGTAGCCCCACAGGTTGAACTTGCGGGCGTGCGGGTCCGCGTCGAAGCCCGGGAACTGCTGGTACTCCGCGGGGTACATCACGTTGGAGAAGCGCAGCCCGATGATCTTCGCTCGCGGGTCCCAGCGGCAGAACTGCACGGCCATCTCCTCGCCCAGCGCCTTGGACAGGGAGTAGCTGCTGTTCGGGCGCGGGTGGTAGGCCTCGTCGACCGGCACGTAGGGCGGCGGCTCGTCGAAGGGCAGCCCGAGCACGGTCTCGCTGGAGGCCCAGACGACGTTGTGGATGCCCGCGGCCCGCGCGGCCGCGAAGGCCGAGTAGGTGCTGAGGATGTTGTTCTCGAAGGTGGTGGCGTCGGGAGCCATCCCCGGCGCGGGGACCGCGCCGAGGTGCACGAGGGCGTCCACGCCGTGGCGGTGGTGCTCGTCGACGCCGAGCAGCGCCTCGAGCACCTGCCCGTGGTCGGCGAGGTCGGTCCGCAGGAAGTCGGCGCCGTCGGGCCCGCCGGGGCGGCCGTCCGGCCCGGGCGGGGGCGGGTCGCGGTCGAGGTTGATGACGGTGTGGCCGTGGTCGACCAGGTCGGCCACCACCACCCGCCCGAGCTTCCCGGAGCCACCGGTCACGGCGATGTGCATGATCCCACCCTGCCCGCCGGGCGGGCGGACCGCCCGATCAGCCGAGCCGGCCGGCTGCTTGACGCGGGACCCGACGACTGCTCAGCTGGTCGACGTCCCCGGCGCGGTTCGGCAGCGACGCACCGCGGCGGGTGATGTGGCAGGTGGATGTGGTGGGTGGATGCGGCGGATGACGGAGCCTGACGACCGATCGGCAGCTCGGATGATGCGCACGGGGGACGCCCAGCCGGCGGGCGCGGCTGCCGTGGACGGGAGTCCGGCGGCGCTGGACCTGCCGGACGACGGCCTGGTCGCGGTCGTCAAACGGGACTGCCCGACCTGTCAGCTGGTGGAGCCGGTGCTGGCCGGCCTGAGCCGGACGGCCGGGTTGACGGTGTTCAGCCAGGACGACCCCGCGTTCCCGGACGGCGTCGCGGACCGTCGCGACGACACCGGACTGAGCGCCAGCATCGCGCTCGACATCGAGACCGTGCCCACGCTCGTCCGGTTCGCCGGGGGCGTGCAGGCCGCCCGGGTCGTCGGCTGGAGCCGGCCGCAGTGGGCCGAGCTGACCGGCGTCGCCGACCTCGGCGGGGGGCTGCCCGAGCACCGGCCCGGCTGCGGCTCGCGGACCCTGGATCCCGAGGTGGCCGAGGAGCTGCTGGTGCGCACCCGCGGCGGGTCGTTGCGCTCGCGCCGGCTGGAGATCACCGCGCTGGAGGACGAGGCGGAGGCCCTGTTCGACCGCGGCTTCACCGACGGGCTGCCGGTCGTCGCACCCACCCCGGCCCGGGTGCTGCGCATGCTGGAGGGCACCTCGCGCCGGCCCGACGAGGTGGTCGCGGTGGTCCCGCCCACGCTGGTCGAGGCGACCGTGGAGAAGGTGGCCGTCAACGCCGTGCTCGCCGGGTGCCGCCCGGAGTACCTGCCCGTCGTGCTCGCCGCGGTCGAGGCGGCCTGCACCGACGAGTTCAACGCGCACGGCCTGCTCGCCACCACCTGGGGCGCCGGCCCGGCGATCGTGGTCAACGGGCCGGTCCGGGCCGGGATCGGGATGAACTGGGCCGGCAACGCCCTCGGCCAGGGCAACCGGGCCAACGCGACGATCGGCCGGGCGCTGCAGCTGGTGATCCGCAACGTCGGCGGCGGGCGCCCGCAGGAGGTGGACCGGGCCGCCCTGGGCCATCCCGGCAAGGTCGGGTTCTGCTTCGCCGAGGACGAGGAGGGCTCGCCGTTCGAGCCGCTCGCGCAGAGCCGCGGCGTGCCGGCGGGCCGGTCCGCGGTCACCGTCTTCGCGGCGGAGGGGCCGCGCGGCGTGGTCGACCAGATCTCCCGGCGACCGGAGTCGCTGGCCCGCTCGCTCGCCATGGGCCTGCGCGGGGTGGCCCACCCCAAGCTGGTCCGGGGCTTCGACGCGACGCTCGTCGTGTGCCCGGAGCACGCCCGGGTGTTCGCCGGGGCCGGCTGGGACCGGGCGCGCCTGGCGGCGGCGCTCGACGAGGCCCTGCTGCTGGACCGGTCCGAGATCACCCGCGGCGCCGGCGGCATCGACGAGGGCGTGCCCGCGGGCGACCCGGATCGCCCGCTGCCCACGTCGCTGCCCAAGTTCCGCCCCGGCGGGCTGATGATCGTGCACGCCGGCGGGGGCGCCGGCATGTTCTCGGCCGTGATCGGCGGCTGGGCCGGTGGACCGGGCGGCAGCGCGCCGGTGACGAGGGAGGTGGACCCGTGGCGGTGAACCCGACGGGATCGGCGGGGTCGCTGGTGATCCTGGACCCGACCGACGAGTCCGCGCCCGACGCGCGCACGGCGCTGCGGCGCCCGTCCTCGCTCGACGGGTTGCGGGTCGGCCTGCTCGACATCGCCAAGCCCCGCGGCGACGTCTTCCTCGACCGGCTCGCCGAGCTCCTCGCCGGGCGCGGGATCACGGTGCGCCGCTACGCGAAGCCGACCTTCACCAAACCGATGCCGCCCGACCTGCGGCGGGAGATCACCACCGAGTGCGACGTGGTGATCGAGGCCCTCGCCGATTGAGGCTCGTGCACGTCGTGCAGTGTGCACGACATCGCCGACCTCGAGCGACGAGGTGTCGTCGGGGTGTTCCTGGCGAGCGCCGCCTTCGCCGAGCCGGCCCGCGTGCAGGGTGCCGCGCTCGGCTTCCCGGCGCCGTTCGTGCTCGTCCCGCACCCGGTGCAGGACCGCACCGACGCCGAGCTGCAGGCGGTGGCCGACGGCTGCTACGCCGAGGTCGTCGCCGCCGTGACGCGGTAGCGGTCAGTCCAGGACCGCGACGGCGTCCACCTCGACCAGCAGGTCCGGCTCCCCGAGCGCGGCCACGGGGATGAGCGTCACCGGCTTGACGGGG
>DASQMQ010000551.1:0-3270 GCA_035645455.1 Pseudonocardia sp. | reverse complement strand
CGGTACGCAGCCGTGCCAGCGACCTCACGGGAGATCACCGACCCGGCCCGGTCGACCGGGACCCGGGCGGGCCACCCCCGATGGCCAGTCCCACCTGCTCATCCCGGACCTTGACCTCGTGTCGGCTTCAACTCCTAGCGTCGCCGCATGCCTCCCGCGAACCCCCCGGTCCCCGACCACGACGACCGCGCCGTCCGCGCGGTCGTGGCCGAGGCCGACGCCGCCCAGACCGACCCCGACACCCTGCTCGCCCTGCACTCCCCCGACGCCGCGGTCGTCAACATCGCGGGACGGCGGGTGCTCGGGCGCGACGCCTTCGCCGCGGCGATGGCGGGGGCGCTGTCCTCGCCGTTGCGGGACGTCCGGACCTCGGTGGAGGTCGTCGACGTCCGGCTGCCCGGGCCGGACGTCGCCGTGGTGAGCTGCCTGAAGACGGTGCACGACGAGCGGGCCGCCGCGGACCGCTCGGCCCTGCCGGCGGTCGGGGCGCTCACCTACGTCATGGTCCGGTCCGCGGACGGCTGGCGGATCGCCCTCGCCCAGACCACCCCGGTCGCCGGTTAGCCGCGCACGGCGGGCCGGATCGTCCGCGACGCCGGGGCAGGACGACCTGCAGCAGCGGGACCAGCAGGTCGACGGCCCGTCGCGGGAGAGCCGGGGACCGCTCAGGCCAGCGGGCCGCGCAGCACGCTCTGCTTCGAGTGGCCGGGGTCGCCGTCCCACTGCTCGACCGACACGTCCACCGTGCTGAACTCGGCGAACGGCAGCCCGCTCGGCACGGTGAAGGTGCCCCGGTAGCTGCCGCCGACGGAGGTCAGTCCGCCCAGCGACACCAGCCGGGTGCCGTCCGGGTCGAGCAGCCACACCTCCAGGTAGTCGCCGTCGGACAGCTCGCCCACGCCCTCCAGGCTGACCTGCATCTGCTCCTCGCCGCCGGCCCGCACCATCTCCACCTGCCCGGCGCCCCGCGGGTCGAGGTCGCCGATGGGTACCAGCAGCGCGACGACCGTGGCGTCCGGGGCGGTCTGGGGCGTCGAGCTCGCGGTGTACCCGACGCCCAGGCCGACGGCCAGGCCGAGCACCGCGGCGGCGACCGGCACCGCCACCCGCCACCACGGCCGCTCGCGGCGGCGACCGGCCAGCGGCACCGGGGCGTCCACGGTGGCGTCCGCGGGGGCGTCGGCGAGGGCCAACTCGTCGGTGATCGCCTGCCAGACCCGCTCGGGCGGGCCGGCGCCGTCGTCCACCGCGTCCCCGCCGGCCCGGGCCAGCTCCACGGTGCGCCGCAGCGACGCCACGTGCCCCGCGCACAGCGGGCAGTTCGCCAGGTGGGCGACGACCCCGGGGTCGGGTTCCTCGGCCGGCAACGCGGCCAGCGCCAACTGATCAGGATCGGGGTGCCACACCGTCGACCTCCCACCGTCTGCGCAGCCGCTCGAGCCCTCGGCGCAAGTGACTCTTCACCGTGCCCAGCGGCAGGCCGGTCAGCGCGGCGATCTGCGCGTGCGTCAGGTCGTGGTAGAACGCCAGCCGTACCACCCTTCGTTGCTCGGGTGCCAGGCGGTTCAACTCGTCGGCCACCACCACCGCCTCGATCACCTGGTCGGGAACCTCTCCGTTGCGTCCGTGCCCGGCCACCTGCGCCGCCAGCGACACCGCGGCGTCGCGGGCGCGGGCGGCCAGCCGGTCGGCGACCTGGCGGCGGGCGATGCCCTGCAGCCAGGCGCCGATCGTGCCACGGGCCGGGTCGAAAGTGCTCCGCCCGCGCCAGGCCCGCACGAACACCTGCTGGGTGAGGTCCTCGGCGTCGTGGTGGGCGCGCAGGCAGCGCAGCGCGAACCCGTGCACCTCGCCGGCGTACCGGTCGTAGACCGCACGCAGCGCGACCGGGTCCCCGGCCACGAACCGGTCGACGACGCCGCGCTCCACGGTGTCCATCAGGCGGTGTCCATCAGGCGGTGTCCATCAGGTATCCATCAGGCTGGGTCCTCAGGCCGCGGTCATCCGCCGACCGGCTCGGCGGTGACCACGACGTTCTCCCGGTAGCTGCGCGCGGCCCGGTCGAAGTCGCCGCCGCAGGTGACCAGGGTCAACCGCGGGGCACCGTCACGGGCGAAGAGCCGGTCGACGGGCAGCTCGTCCTTGTCGATCCGTTCGACGAGCGTCACCCGGTAGTCCACGGCGGTCCCGTCGGCCAGGTCGACCGCGACGGCGTCGCCCGGCTCCAGATCGCTGAGCCGGTAGAACGCGCCGCGGCCCTGGACCCGGTCGTCGACGTGCCCGGACAGCACGGCCGAGCCCGCGCCCGCACCCGGACCGGGTCCGAACCGGTACCAGCCGACGGTGGCCACGTCCCCGGGCACCTCCATCTCACCGAGTCCGTCGACCCCTACCGCGACTACGGCGGCGTCGACGTCCAGACCAGGGAACCGCACCCGGGCCGGGGCCGCGACACGATCATCGTCGGCCGAGCCGGCCGCGGTGACCGCCGGCGCGGACGCCTGGGCGGACGCGATGACCGGCGCCGGGGCGCTCGCGGCCGGGGTGACCGGGGCCGGCCCACCGCAGCCCGCGAGCAGCGCGAGCAGCAGCGGGCCGACCAGGCCGGCAGTCGCGCGGTTCAGCGGTCCGCGCCGACGCGCCGGGCGCGCAGCGCCACCGCCGCCCCGCCGACCAGCGCGACCATGCCGCCGCCGACCAGCCAGGCCGGGACCTCGGATGCCGACGGCGCACCGGACGGCGCGCCCGACGGGACGCCCGACGGCGCGCTGTGCAGCCCGTCCACGGCGACCACGACCAGGTTCAGGTTGCCCGCCTCCAGCGACCCGATGGCGTGCACGAAGGTGGCCGTGCCCTCGGCCAGGTCCACGTCGGCCGGGCCGATCACCGGCTCGGTGGTGCCGGCCGCCGCGACCGCCGCGGACACCGTGCCGGCGGGCACCTCCAGGGCCTCCTGGTTCGGGTTGGTCAGGCCGCTGACCACGGCCTGACCGCCGGCCAGCACGTCCACCGCGGGGGCGGCGGCGGTGTGCCGGACGACCAGCCGGGCCTGCCCGGCGGGCACCGCGGACAGGTCGTCGGCGAACGGGGTGACGGTGGGCTCGCCGGCCTCGGTGAGGTGCGCGACCAGCGTGGCCGCTCCGCCGCCCGGAACGTCGGCGGTGGCCGACAGCAGCGGCGCGCCGGAGCCGTCGGGGGCGTCCGCCGGGAAGATCGCCACCTCGCGGCTGCCGGCCGGCAGGTCGACCGGACCCGCGCTGGTGCCCGGCT